>CAZMYK010000222.1:0-6700 GCA_964570435.1 uncultured Saprospiraceae bacterium
TTTAGTTGCAATAAATAGAAAGAACAAACGCAGAAGTTGTACCAGAGGATTGCTTCGGTTGTCATCCAAAATCCTTGGCATACTAGATGGTTTAGAGAAGGTTTACGGCCCTTAAAAATTAACACCTCAGCTTGCGCTGAGTACATACCATTAGGCAAATAATAGAACAGCAAAAGGCCAAGTTCTACCAAGGACTACGGGCGCAGAAATGAACTAGAATCAATTCACAAACTATAGATCCGTCCAATCCTAAGAAGGCAAGGAGACCAAGCTGGTGGAGTTCGGTTCCAAACTACGCAAGTTACAAATAGCTGGAATCAGCTTGATAGAACACATTAGCTTAGAGGCTTTCCATGAAGGCAATCTGTTATAGAAAACGATATGGAATACTCAAAAACTCACTCATAGGAAGGTCCGAATCTTAGTTGCTGATGCAATCTATGCAACGAATGCTAACAACGACTATGTGAAAAAGCAAAATAATAACAAGGCCGACTTTAAACCTGAATGGAGATCGGGAAGTATAAAGAACACAAAAACCAGCATTCTAAAATGATCACCAAAGAAAGAGTCAGCAGATTAGAAGGTAGCTTTGGAACGGATCAGGCCTACTTTCTCCTTAATAAAATCAAAGCTAGAAACAAGGAGACATAGATCCTATGGACATTTAGGCATTCAAACTTCAAATGGTCTGAAAATCGGTAGGCTAAGGTCGAAATTGAATGCAAAAGCAGCAAAACAAACTTAAAAAATTGGAAACAGTATATATATACATCTGTGCCTAAACTATGACTTTACTTCTAAACATCCTAAATTAGACTACCTGTAAAAAGGATGTAGAGCTGCGCTCTACATCCAACTTCGAGTTTAACCAAATTCTGAAGATCTTATATTGATAAGTTCAAAACTGAACTTGTATTATTATTAGCCTGAGTTCCCTCAAGACAATTCAAGTTGTGAGGACCTTGATTAATTCCTCCTCCGGGATAGGCTAGCGTAGCTGTTCTTGCTACATAAAAACGCTTATCAAACAAGTCGGTGACTCCAGTCAACGCAAAAAATTCAATGGCGGTAACCCTGTTGTTTGGTAAGTACCATGGATTAACACTAACGGCAGGCATCGAATTTAGGTACCCTCCGTCACATCTGTTATAAAAGTTGGTTAGCACTCTTTCGTGTGTTTCAGTTTTTGAATATTTCTTAACAAGACCATCAATAAAATTCAGGTAATGAAGTGGAATATCATCTTTGTTTTCTAGTGTTTGCAGCTCGGGATGCTCATCCAAATAGTTACGGTTATCTTGTTCAAAGGACAGTAATCTATTGAAATCATATCCTAATTTGTTGCCATGATCAATGTACCCTTCTTTAGTTGAATAATAGTAGTGGTCATTGATAAAACCAGTCTCAATGACTCTAGGTGTAATTACTAAGTATTGGTATTCTCCAGTTGCCAGCGCACCTTCAATCTTAGTTCCATCTAAACGGAATGTTATTGGTTCTGTATCGGGTATCTCTAGTTTTTCTTTTGCGCATGAACAAATAATCGAGTACAAGAACATAGTTGCTAAAAATAATTTGAAGCTTCTCATAATTTTTTTTAAAATTTTAATAATGCACTATAATAACGCATATGTGATGAAAACACCAATTTTAATACAGAATCCTCCAAAGTGTGTCCGCAGTGAGTCTACACTCAAAGAAATGCAGCTTTTACTCCTTAAAAGTGCTTGGCGCTTTTTTACAAGTCAATATTATTTCCCTTTTATTGGTAAGATCAAAATTTGGCAATTTTCGTTCTTTAGGGCTTATACTATTGGTGTACAAATTAAATAGTTTCTAGTATCTACTAATTACGAGTACTTGAAGAACTTTTATTAATAAGTCGATAAGACTTATGAACCCAAGTGAACCATAGCACAATCAGGATGGGATAGGCTACTAATCCCATCCCATTATAGAAGACTGCATCATCAAATTGGAAGTGGTGCATGTGCATTACAGACCTAGTGAGACCGCAGCCAAAGCACTCGATTCCCAGAAATATTTTGGATGGGCATATTTCCAAGCCTGTATTATCAAAAAAGTCTCCTGGCAAAATCCACAGCACAATTGGAAAAATCAGCAATGCTGTAAGCCACATTTTCTGTACAGGAACAGAGAGTATTATATCAAAAATTCTTTTCATATAAAAAAAGCGCAATCTACAAGAAGATCGCGCTTTTTTATTTTAGATTTTCACTAAGAATAGTATTCTTTCATTTTTACAAAAGAATGAATGATGCTCCCCAATCCACATGTCAGCACCGCGAGTACGACATTAACAACCCAATTATTACCTTGCCAATCATCCATCAATCCCATTGCAAGCCAACCGAGCCCAAAGATTGCAAGAACTATATATAATCCCTTGTCGATGTCTTCTGCACCATTCTTCTTGTTCTTGATGAATTTCTGTGCTGCCTTCAGCTGCAAGGCCTTTTTGAATCCTAATTTCTTACCAGTCATTTCCTTGTAAGTTCTTGGCGTCAAGGCTAGAAAATCATCAACGTTAAGCTGAGTAATAGAAGGGTTCAAGGACTGAACCTTAGGCTCGTCGCCGAACTGCTGCGCCCAGTTTACACTGTGAACTGCTTTTGCTGCAAATCCCATTACTAGGAAGAGACAGAATAGTAACGTTTTTTTCATAGAAAATAATTTTAAATTGATTTTGGGTTAAATTACTAAAAAGATCAATATGTAGAAAGATAAATGAGGATATTAATAGATTATTAAGAGAAAATCGCAATCCTACGTCCATCTTGGATGGATTGCTTAACACTTTCTTAATATTCTAAAAGAAGGAATAAATCTAAGTCTTGAGCATGCTACTGCAGATTATGCAATCATATAGTCGATATATATCGCT
Organism: uncultured Saprospiraceae bacterium; assembly: GCA_964570435.1. GTDB lineage: Bacteria > Bacteroidota > Bacteroidia > Chitinophagales > Saprospiraceae > Portibacter. Next base: position 2,909 of record CAZMYK010000222.1, read on the forward strand.
GCAGAGAGCTAGGTAAGAGAAGGTGAAATTCAAGATCTTGTTAAGTTGTCGCCCTTAGCATATAAGTTCCAATTCAATGCCAGGATCTGAACGAATCCCATGACATCGTGTTCCTTGGGTAGAAAGTTTTTCCTAAGTATGATAATACGTTGTCTTATTCTGACATTTTTTGTCCTCTGCTCTTGGGATGTCTCCGGTCAAAATGAAATCCTTTTTCCTCGAGACAGTCGAATTGTGGATGTCACTCAGGCGCCCTACTTCGCAGCAGGTGATGGCATAACAGATGATACAGAGGCCATCAACCAAGCTTTAGCAGATCATAACGATGGCCAATTCATCATCTTTCTTCCCGAGGGAACATACTTAATCTCAGATTCCCTGAAGTGGGGAGGAATAGGGGATGGTGAACAAGCAACAAGGTATACCATCCTTCAAGGGCAGAGTCGTGAAAGTACGATCATAAAGATTGCGGACAATTCCCCACGGTACAATAACGGATCCGCACCTAGACCCTTAATATGGACTGGAGTAGGTGCTGCTCAGCGATTTCGCAATGGGGTAAGGAACCTGACCGTCAATGTAGGAAGTGATAATCCAGGTGCTATTGCACTGCAGTTCAAGGCCAATAACCAAGGAGGAATTTTTAATGTAAATATCATTTCTGAAGATGGACAAGGAAGTCTTGCCCTTGATTTTAAATACAGCAATGAAATCGGACCTATGATGGTGAAAAATGTCTTCATTGATGGATTTGATCGTGCTATACAAACTAATTTTAATGTGAATAGTATCACGCTGGAAGATATTGAAATTCAAAATCAGAACATTGAAGGCATCCTAATTCAGCAACAGGTCGTCAATATTAGGAAGCTCAAAAGTACAAATACTGTGATGGCTATCCGGTCCTTGAACCAAGGTTCTCATTTTGTCTTGGTCGATTCAGAGCTGATCAATTCAGATCAAAATGATACTGGGGTGGCGATCAGGTATGGAAGTAATTGCTTTATAAGGAATGTAAGTACTTCTGGCTATGGGACTGCCCTTCAATTCAACCTCAATGGGACAACGCCAGTCTCGAGGGTGGAAGGCCCCGACATTGATGAATTCGTTTCTGACGGAGGAATCCTCAGAATTTGTAACAATGAAGAAAGGTCACTCAATCTTCCAATTAGAGAGACGCCAGTGACACCTTATCCTGACTCTAGCTTGTGGGTTAATATTGATGATTTTGGGGCATCGAAGGGAGACAATGTGGACGATTCGCAAGCCTTTATAGATGCCTTTGCCACAGGCGCTAGTACAATATATGTACCTAATTCTTCCTTTAAAAATGGTAGCTACCTGCTTAACCAAGATGTGGTAGTCCCACCAACCGTACGATTGATTATTGGATGCGAGGGAAATGTGAATGGCAGTGGTAAGTTGCACCTTCAGTCTGGTACAGACACCTTCTACCTCGAACGCTTCAATTCTATTGGTAAGGGCATTATTCACGATGCTGCCAGGGTGCTCGTAGTGAAAAACACATTGTTGAGATCAAACGGTTATTCAGGGACTAGTTCTTCAGATGTTTTTCTTGAGGACGTGCTCTTGACCGAAAGTACTTTTACCGACAAGAATGTTTGGGCAAGACAACTTAACATGGAAAGTCCCAATACAGGAATAATAAATGATGGAGGGAATCTTTGGGTATTGGGGTATAAGACTGAAAGAAGGGGTGTTAGACTTAGGACTATCAATGGGGGTAAAACGGAGGTGCTTGGCGCACATATCTATTCCACGACTGTGTCTACAGATGAATTTATGTTTGAAGTAATCGAATCTTCCCTAAGCTTATCTGGAGTGAGAGAAACTAACTTTACAAGTAGCCCCTACGTTAACTTGGTCAAGGAGGTACGGAATGGTGTCGAGCATCAATTAGTTAGTGGTGAGGCGAATTTTGGAATCGGCGGCAGTGGTTTCCCACTCTTCGTTGGCTATTCGACTTCGGGGGTTAATCAAGCTCCAATGGTGGAGGCAGGCAGTGACTTTCACGTCCTAGTGGCAGATAATATTGTGGACTTTCAAGCAAGCGTTAATGACGATGGTCTTCCAAGCGGGAATTGTTTTGTGAATGTTGCTTGGGAAGCGCTTGGTCCTACTTTCGCCTATCAGATTGATGATGCAAACGCAACAAATCCTTCCATAACTTTTGATACTTCTGGAGCTTATGTATTTCGCATCATTGCAGATGACGGAAGTCTTCTTAGCTATGATACCGTTAAAGTTTTTGTCTATGATAGTTACATTGACACAGAGGATCACAATCGGGATGGAAATCCTTCTGGAATTGGTGCTGATTCATATATTTATCGTACACAAGAGAACACTAATTTTGGAGGATTAGAGACCATGCCCATTAGAAAGAGTGGCAATGTCTTTCATCGGGTCGGAATTGTTCGCTTCGATTTAAGTGCTACAGATCTACCCATAAAAGATGCAGGAATTGCCCTTGAAATTTCAGAGACTAATACGGGCCTAATAAAGGACAGACCCTTTAATGTTTTTGGGCTTAAAGAAACAGTCTATGGAGCGGGAGAATTGGATGAATTTTGGGAGGAGGGGACTTCTAGTGGTGCAATCGGTGTCGGAAATGAGGTAACTTGGGCGAATGCTCCAGGACTCTTAAATTCGGGAGGAGGTCCCTACGATGCCACTAGCAATACCGGGGGTGGAGTCGACAACAGCATGACCGTATTCTTAGGAAGAATAGTTCCTAGAAATGGGCAGCAAGAGACCCTGTATCTCTCTAATCACGCAGTTTCTGATTTTATCAATGACGATACTAATGGGGCAATCACAATTTATATAACGGGAGAAGTTTCGACGAATCAACTGCTAAATTTTGCGGCGAAAGAAAATTCGATTTTTGATGCTCCCAGGCTGTTTGTCGCTAATAAACCGCTTCCTTGTGCTTTTGTTTGGAATGGTGAAAATGACGGACTTGGGAGTTTGAGGTCGGCAATAGATTGCACAACCGAATCTACACCTATTATTTCGAGAGAATTGATTGATACGATCAAACTAATTCAAGCTATAGATATTATTCGTGATATTACAATTGACGGCAGTCAGCAATCTCCATTATTGATCAAACAATCTGGTAGCGAGGAATTATTTAATGTCTTAGCAGGTGAGACATTGTCCTTGAAAAACGCTGAGCTCTTTGGCGGTACTTCATCCCTCTCTAATGCTGGAACTTTGCTATTAGAAGATGTTATTTTTAAATACAAGGAACCTTCACCATTGGGGCCGATCGATAATAGCGGTGAACTTCGGATTAAAGGGGTGGTAAGAATTCTGAGGGATAACTAGTGTTAAATTTGGGACTAATTTTTCCTTTTCCTTTCTTCGATTTCTTTCGGCAAATCTCTTGCGGGCAAAATAATGTATGGTCTTGCTTAGTGTGGCTTGCAAATATTCTTGGTAAATAGCAAATTCCTACTTTTTATAGTTGTTAGGTACTTTCTCGTGCCCATTATATAATTGCAAATGAGGAGATTATATATATAGATTTAGTGTACTTTCGTGCAATTTAGAACAACTCATAGTCGAAATCTACCTGACTTAAGTTTATAAAATTGGAATGAAGAAGTACTTTAACCTATTTGACCTTTCACAAAAGGTCGACTACAAAATAGAAATCTTATCAGGTTTGACGGTTGCCTTAGCACTTGTGCCGGAGGCGATTGCATTCGCTTTGATCCCTGGATTTTCGCCCTTGACAGGTCTTTATGCAGCTTTTATTCTTTG
>CAZMYK010000223.1:0-6667 GCA_964570435.1 uncultured Saprospiraceae bacterium
TTCTAACAAATTGACCATAGCGAGATATACCTTGTGATTCTCACGCGATGGATTCCTGCTCGACTTAGACTCCAACCTATCTTTATAAAAACCGATGGCCTGAGCAGCCATATTCATCAAATAATAATCAGCCTCCCCCATAGATGCATCTTCACCTAGATTGATTTGCAAGTACTCGTTATTCCCACCACTTCCCTTAATGGGTATAACGGCCATACCCTCCTTCTTTTCACTAAGGATACTACTAGAACTTTTGATCACTACATCGTCCGCTTCCACTGAAAACTTGCTCTTAAACCATGATCGCAGGTGCTTTTCCAGGGCATCCGATGAAGTAGCGCTAGCAAATTTGCTCGTCAAGTCAAATAGTGAGTTTACACTAATGTCATCCAAGTATTTGATGGGAGTGGATATTGTAAAGTCAAAACCAGAAGGCATTTTTGAAGCTCTAGATGAACTATTTCCTAGAAGTGCAATTCTAGAAAACTCTCCAGACTTCAGGGAATAAAAAATTCCAGTAAATCCAAGAATATTTAGAACTACAACCATTACACACCACAAAAGGTAGTAAGATCCAGCACTAGTGCTTGACGTCCTGACAAAGTAAAGCGATATGGTCCAAATCAAAGCTAAGACTAAACCCATCTGCAACATGACCTTAATCCACCGAACAAGTTCTTTGTTGACGCCGAAACCCTTATAGTTACTACCTTGCTTTTCTAACCAAATCCATCTGAATACAATTACTGCAGAAAAAAGGCAGTAGAGCAAGGAAAGCAACTCCTCAATCAGATAAAAAGCAGACACCCAAGGAACACGAGACCAGTGATCAAGTCCCTCATTTAGTATCAATCCCTTAACTAGAATATGGACAAGCATGGTAAGAAAAAAAGGAGCAAATAAAATCCACTTTCGAAAGGGATAGTAGTTGAAAATCCGCAATGAATAAACATAGAGCAGAAAAAATGGGGCAACAAGCATTTGCCACGGAATAAAAATCAACTCCATTTGAGCCTTGCTGAGTAGTCCTACATCTTTCAACCAATATTGGCCAACGTTCGCAATAAAGCAAGAAATTAATACTGCCAAATAAAAGTTGGATATTCGTTGGAGAGATTTTGAAACAAACAGAATTGAAACACAAATCACACCCAAGAGTAATCCAAATAAAATAAAAATCTGGGCAAAATTAAAAGCCATTAGTAAATGCTATAAAAATGTCAAATTCAGTGCATCAAGGCATGAATTAAAGTAAAAATTCTAATTCAAAAAAGCAATAGATCATTTGAACTCGCAAACTCGTACTTTTGGGAGCACCTTAATTCAATTTCAGGTAAATGTACGGATTGTTCGCTGTTCTGCCATTTAGCTACTACGACACACCACTTATTTCCTTCCTCTAACCACTTAATCAAGACCACCTGAGAGCGCATATAAATCACTACCTTTAGGGAAGGCTTCCTATTTCATGTCATTAATCTCCAAGAAGTATAGACCACTTCTTTGACCTAAGCCTAGAATTCATTCCCAATCTCTCATAAGGGACTTTACTCGTGACTGAGTCTTATCTAGCAACAATTATTTCACCTTTTTTTCAATGACTAGTTAACCGCTTGCTCATTAGTGAGACTAAGGGTTGACAAATCTACAAATCACAAATCTTTAAGAATGAGAGTATCGTTAATATTAATCTTCCTTGGTTTTCAAATTACTTGCTTCAGCCAACTTAAGCTTAATTCACAAAATAGACTATCCCTCAACTATGATGGCACAGGAATCGGAAGTTCCTCATTCATTGTAAGCCAAGAAGCCAATGGCTATGGAGGCATGTACTTAAACATCGAGTCTAGCGGAGATGCAAGACCTTTCTACGGATATGCCGAAAACAATAGCGCGAGGGCTTGGCACTACTATCACAATAGCGATAACACTTGGAATCTCAATCTAGCATCCTTTGATCGACTAAAAATTGGTGTCGATTCGTCTTTCTTCTTAAATGAACTTGTAGCTAGCAATAGCTTGAAGGTCAATAAAGACCTAATCGTTGGGAGTCCAAGCAAACCCGATTTTGAGGTTTCGTCTTCTGATGGAATGTTGTATAACGCCAGTAAGCAATTGAATACTTTCAGTGATTTCACCCTTAACTCTACCAAAACAGACCTCTTTGGAGGAATGTATGTAAATGTCGATAACGGAGCGACAGGCAGGCCTTTCTACGGTTATGCGATCAACAGTGTTGACAAGGCCTATTCCTACTACGATGCCGAAACTTCATCTTGGGAATTATTTGTTAATGGGGGCCAACCGGAAAACGTACTGAGTGTGAAAAATTCAAATTTCACTGTAAATGGTAGCACTACTACCAATGGTAACGCTACTTTTAATGGTATTGCTACGATGAATACCAATCAAGCATTTAATGATTTTACTGATCTAACAATTGACTCCAAGACAACTTCTTTCGGTGGAATTTTCATAAATGTTGACAGTGATGCAAACAACGATGCCAAACCATTCTATGGTTATGCGGTTGATGGGCTTGATAGAGCCTTTTCGTTCTATGATCAAGAATCAGCTACATGGAAACTATATGTGGCACCAAATCTTGACCACTTTGTTCTTGAAGCCGAAAATCGTAAGTTAATCGTAGACGGTTCCTTGCAATTAAAAAACCTCAATGCCTCAGGTCAAGCCCTAGGGACCATCTTCTATTTCAATGGTCATTTCTATGGTAGAACATCCAGCGGGACACGTCAATTAGACAACATCCCACCTATGGCTTCAAAACCTGTCGATTCTGAAAATGACCAGGCCATTCAGCGCTTGGAGGAGGAAAATCAGGAACTAAAGAGTCAGCTCTCAGATCTAGCTTCACAAGTGGCAGCATTAGCACAGAAAATGAATAAATAAAATCTGCCATAATAGACCGATTTTCAAAGACCAAAGGGATAAGCTAGGACCTACTTTTGTTAGTAAAAACTATCAAAAAAAACCTCTCGCTGACCCTATCCATCGGCTTCATCGCTGCTTTCGACACAAACGATGGGAGTATAAAAACAGCTTATTTCTGATGAAAAGCAAAAATGGACGGCAATCGAAAAAGGTATGAAAATTATCGAAAAGCAATTAGCTTCACACCATGAAGCAAGCAAGAGCTATTTCCTCCCGTGGAGCTACAGCCGCAGTGACTGAACTTAGGACTGACCTAGAGCTATATTTCGAGGCAAGCAATGACACTTGGAGCCCGAAAAACGTCAAAGGGAAATTTCCGCTTAACATGGCGGAAAACAATCTCAATTGGGAAATGATGTCAAGAAAGATTGGCAATATTTTAAGTAGTGGCGAGCTACCTAAGTGGGTCTCAAACTACACTGGCATTGGTGGCGAAGAAAAGTACCTAGCTAGCTTAGCAAATTTCATGAGTAAGTACATCGGTAAATGTGAAATTTCTCCAGACAACCTTGTTACCTCAGCTGGTGCAACGGCAGTAATAGAGCTTGCTTCATGGGTGCTTTGTGACCCTGGTGATGTGGCTGTTATCCCAGCCCCAAGTTATCCCGTATATACACAAGACATTGGCAACAAATCTCAAGTACATCGCTACGATCTTGTGACCCATCATGAGCTATCCGAAATCAAAGATGGACCGAATTTGAGTACTAGGGATCTTGACAAGACGCTCAAAAAACTATCCAAGAAAGGCCAAAATTTCAGACTACTTATCATCACCAGCCCTGACAATCCCAGCGGTAATTCATATCCAAACAAGGCCTTGAAGAAGATCGCTAAATGGTGTGAAAAGAATGAGGTCCATCTGATCGTCAATGAGCTTTACGCGTTGTCGATGATCAATGGTCATGAACATGCCTCATTTGCAAAGATCATGAAGAATCGAAAATCAGATTTCTTGCATATGATTTATGGCTTATCGAAGGACTTTGGAATTTCGGGTTTCAGAGTAGGACTCTTCCATTCCTACAACAAAAGCGTGCTTTCTGCTTATCGAAATCTGAATGCTCCTAGCATGGTGTCGAATGTTACCCAATACATCGTTAGTGAAGTTTTTTCAGACGAAGGATTCATCCAGAAGTATATTAAAGTCAACCAAAAGAAAATCAGCGTCACATACAATATCGTCAGTAAGACCCTCACTCGATTGGGGATCAATCATGTTTCAGCGCACGGAAGCCTTTTTGTATGGTTAGATCTGTCACCCTTCCTTACCAAGCCGACTAAAAAAGCAGAGCATAAATTCTGGCTTAAACTGTACAAGGAAACAGGCATTCTTCTGACTCCTGCTAATGGCTTCGGTAATTCGAAGCGAGGACAATACAGATTGGTCCATTCCTTTCTTGCTCCAGAAGCACTTCATGAGGCGATGGGGCGTTTCTCAAAGTTCATTGCAAAGAAGAGCCGGTAGTCATATAAGAAATTAAAATTCGAAGGAAGGGAAATAAAAAAGACCAGTTCTACCCCCCAGTGAACCGGCCTTTTTATAATACTTTGAATAAGTATTCACCTTAATTATCTGTACTTAAACTATGTCATATACCTTGCCAAAGTGCCGGCAAACATACATTCACAAAGTCAGGTACTCACATGAAGAAAATACACCATGCGTTAACTCTTCATTCGGATCTTGCTACGGAATAAGCATTAACATATATGAAATAAAAATATCTCAATTAACTTTTCTCATAGCTAGGATTAGTGTTGCAATGATCAATACGACTCAAATGCATGAAGATGATTACTTACTTCCTTAAATCAAAATGTCCCAGATTGCAAGCAAAATGAAAAAATTTTGGATTCTTAGGCCCTACTGCCAAGCTCATCATAAGGCAGGGACATTGTCAATTTGTCAATTTGAGATTATTTTTTTGACATTCTCAGCCAATGTGTCACGATTTTCGCCATGGCACACGCTTTGAATCAAATAAAGAAAAAACTAAGTAAAATGGAAAAAGGACATATTTCGGTACAGACCGAAAATATCTTCCCGATAATAAAGAAGTTCCTCTACTCTGACCAAGAAATTTTCTTAAGAGAATTGGTAGCCAACGCTACGGATGCAACTTCTAAGTTGAAAACCCTCAGCTCGAGAGGAGAGGTCGAGGGTGACCTTGGCGAATTGACAATTGATATTATTCTAGACAAGGAAGCGAAGACGCTTACCATTCGAGACCGCGGAATCGGCATGTCGGAGGCAGAGGTTAAGAAATTTCTTAATCAAGTTGCATTTTCATCTGCAGAGTCATTCCTGAAGAAGTACAAAGACGAAGCTTCCATCATAGGGCACTTCGGACTTGGATTCTACTCAGCCTTTATGGTTTCAGACAAGGTGGAAGTTATCACCAGGTCATATAAGAAATCTGTAAAAGCCGTCAGATGGGTTTGTGATGGAAATCCCGAATATGAAATAGAAAATACAAAAAAGGACTTTAGGGGAACCGACGTTGTGCTGCACGTAAACGAGGAAAGCATCGAGTACCTAGAAAAAAGCAAGATCGATGGCTTGCTTAAAAAATACTGTAAGTTCCTACCCTTTCCGATTCGTTTTGGCACTAAGACTGAAACATCATGGGAGGGAGAAGGTGAAGATCGCAAGAGCACGGAAACGGAGGTCGACAATGTAGTCAATGATGTGGCTCCTTTGTGGAAGAATAGTCCATCCAACATCAGCGAAGAGGAATACAAAGAGTTCTACAAGGTCTTATATCCGTATTCTGCAGATCCTTTGTTTTGGATCCACCTGAATATCGACTATCCTTTTAACCTCACAGGAGTTCTATACTTTCCCAAGTTGAATAATTCTATGGAGGTTCAGAAGAACAAGATTCAACTCTACTCCAATCAAGTATATGTCACGGATGATGTAAAAGAGATAGTACCTGAATTTCTTACCCTCTTACACGGAGTTATTGATTCTCCAGATATTCCATTGAATGTCTCAAGGTCCTACCTTCAGTCAGATGCGAATGTAAAGAAGATTACCAGCTACATTACTAAGAAGGTTGCTGAGAAGCTTAACTCCCTTTTCAAAGAAGACCGAAAAGAGTTCGAAGCAAAGTGGAATGAAATTTCTGTATTCGTCAAGTACGGAATGATTTCGGAGGAGAAATTCTATGACAGGGCCGAAAAATTTGCCCTCCTCAAGAATGTCGGTGATGAATACCACACCTTCGAGGAGTATGGTGAAAAAATCAAAGCGAATCAGACTGACAAGAATGGAAAAGTGGTCCATCTATATACCAATAATAAGGAGGAACATTTCAGCTATATCAATTCTGCCTCAGAGGCCGGTTACGATGTACTAGAATTCGATACCGTCATTGACAACCACTTCATTCAGCAACTGGAACAAAAACTCAAAGACACGAGCTTTGTGAGAGTGGATTCTGACACAGTTGACAATTTGGTAAAGACTGACGAGGTAATGGAATCTGTGCTTTCAGACAAAGAACAAGAAAAGGTCAAGGGCATTTTCGAAAAAGTGGTGAATGACAAGGGGTCTAATATCGAATTGAAGGCCTTGTCCCCTAATGACCACCCAGTCGTACTGACTAAGCCAGAATTTATGCGAAGAATGAAGGAAATGCAACAGCTCCAAGGCATGGGTATGGGCGACTTCCCAGATTCTTATAATGTAGTTGTTAACACCAACCAC
>CAZMYK010000224.1:0-6667 GCA_964570435.1 uncultured Saprospiraceae bacterium
CGCTCCAACTGGTTGAGGCGGGTGACCTAGATTTGGACACTGACATCAATTCCTATTTGAAAACTTGGAAACTTCCTTCCTTTGATTTCGAAGAAAAGGTGACCCTTAGGCTCTTGCTCACACATTCTGCGGGAATGAGCGTTCACGGTTTTCCTGGGTACGCAGACAAAGATGATTTTCCTTCGATCAATGATGTTCTAGACGGGAAAGGGAATACAGGTAAGATATACGTTGATAGTGCTCCAGGTGAAAACTGGCGGTACTCCGGGGGTGGATATACCGTAATGGAGAAGGTGGTGGAAGACGTGAGTGGTATGACTCTTGAGAAGTATATGGCCGAGAATGTTTTTCCGAAGTTAGGAATGACACATAGTACTTATGATCAGCCCCTTGGGTCAGAAAGTAGGGCCAATGTAAGTCTCGCCTACAATCGGAAGGGCAAGATCATTGACGGTTCATTTCACCATTATCCTGAGCAAGCCGCAGCAGGATTGTGGACAACTCCAGAAGACTTAGCAATTTACGTCACTGAAATGCAGGAGATCTTTGCTGGTAAGGAGGGAGGTATCTTATCTCCTAGGATGGTCAAGGAAATGTTTTCTAAACATAAGAATAATTGGGGCCTGGGGCCGAGCTTGAGAGAAGTAGATGCCGGGCTACTATTCGGACACGGTGGCAAGAATGCTGGATTTACAAACAATATGATTGCAACAACCATCAAAGGTGGCGGTATAATAATAATGACAAATGCAGACCAAGGAAGTGATGTCATTGATCAACTCCAACTGGCGATTTCCAATTACTATGATATGGGCATAAGTTCTTCTGAATTGATTGAAATTAGACCAATTTCGGAAGATGAATTGGAAAGATTAAAGGGAGAGTATGTTTATGATGGAGATAGGAAGATGGTTGCAAAAATTTCAGTAAAGAAGGGCAAATTAAATGTGAAAGTTGGAGGTAATCACGAACTTGAGTACCTTGGAGATCTACTTTTTGCGGACTTGAAGGATCCGCAAAAGATTCAGTTTGAGGAAGATGACGCTGGTAAGATCAATGGCTTTAGATTGGTAGGACCGGAAGTTGTTTTTAAGAAAACAAAGTAGACCTTGGTAATAGCGCACTGCAAAAATACGTTAATCTAGTGCAAGAGTAAGTACAGTTAAGTGACTGCAAATTATTCTGAAGTCGTAAGAAAGGATTCAGATGGATTACGAAGAAAAGATTCCTAATGCAAGATTCACACGCCATGTGGAGTGTTTTTGGTGTGTTCGAGCTATGAAAGAGGATCGGTCAAGTCAGATCGAAATCCTCCTTCCTACATGCACTTTCAATATAATTTTTGTCAACGAACCTTGCTTTGTTAAAGTCAATCAAGACAGATGGGTATGTCTCCTACCTGGCGCGAATTTCCTAGGGCAGACGAATTCCTTGCTTAGTGTCCGAATGAAAGCGAGTACCTCCATAATTGGTATCAGATTTAAGCCTTTTGCATTTGCAAATATCATAAAGAAACCTTTGGTAGAGTTAAATGACCAGATTGTACCGATTAATGCGGTATTTGACTTGCGTCCAAGTATTCAAGGCTTGATCGATAGAATCATATTAAAGTCTACTAGCACAGTCGATGTTGAAGTACTTAATCAATTCCTGAGCGAATTACTAGATACTTCTTCACCCCTCGATGAAGGACTTAGAGCCCAACTTAACTTTATCATGGATCGACATGGCAGGGCGAAGATTAGCGAAGTATTTAAAGAATTCAAGGTTAGTGGAGTTACACTTAGAAAACACTTTGTCAACAAGGTCGGTCTAACGCCCAAAAAGGTGTCTCAGATATGGAGGATGAATGGCGTCCTTTTCTTAAAAGAATCACAGCCGCACTTGAATCTTACTCAGATTTGTTTACAAGCTGGTTTTTTTGACCAAGCTCATTTCATTAAGGATTTTAAGCAATTATTTGGATCCTCACCTAAGACTTTTTTTAAGAGCAAAAACGACCTAATAAAGGTAGCAACAGTCAATATTTCTAAGAGATTCAGCAAGCAATATGACCCCAAAGGGGTAAGCGCAGCAAGCTAATTCTTAGGCCTTACTTTTTTTACAATTTTACAAAAAGTGAATATTCTATTTTTGCGTAAATTAATCCTCGTTGTTATGCGCGCTTGTCTGAAATTTACCTTGATCATACTAAGTCTATCCTATTTTCTTCCCAGTATCTCTGCTCAAGAAGAACAATTATCCAAGAAATACAAGACGGAAGTAGTCGAGTCCTTAATCGTATTAATGAATGACTACTACGTTTTTCCTGAAGTAGCTAAGGAAACAGAAATCCATCTGAGAAAGCAAATGGAAAGTGGCTACTTTGACAAGGTCACAAGTACTGAAACGCTGGCTGAACTTCTTACCAAGTCTGTACAAGAGATTAATAAGGACAAACACATGAAAGTAAGGAAGACACCGGATTTTGATGCTGAACCTATGACACCAGAGCGGATGATTGAAGAGAAATTGCATGGACTAAATAGGATGAGATCTTATAATGCAGGGTTTAATACTGTAAAGGTCCTAGAAGGAAATATTGGTTACATCGATATAAGAGGTTTTGCATATTTCCATGAAGGTAGTAAGGCTGCAGACGCCTATATGCAATTAGTGGCAAATACAGATGCCATCATTATAGATCTTAGTAAGAATGGAGGAGGCGACCCTGAGATGGTGCAATATCTTTGTAGCTATTTTTTCGAGGGAGGGGTACATCTAAATAGCCTTTACTTTCGCGAAGGAGATCGGACCATGGATTTTCATACCTTGGATGAAGTAGGTGGGAAGAAGATGATAGATATACCCTTGTTTGTGATGACAGCTGAGCGTACATTCTCAGGAGCTGAAGAATTTTCCTACAACATGCAAACGCAAAAACGTGCAACGCTGATAGGTCAGACTACTGGTGGAGGTGCGAATCCGGGAAGAATGAGGTCTATCAATGAAGACCTCGCTGTTTTCATTCCTAATGGAAAAGCGATTAATCCGATTACCAAAACAAACTGGGAGGGCACAGGTGTTATTCCTGAAATAAAAACTGAGCTAGATAGTTCATTTGCTAAAGCCCATAAGCTAGCAAAGATGGCGGCAGAGGAGTATCAGAGTAAGAGTAAAGAAAAGTATACATCCATGTATGAAGATTTGTTGTCACACCTTGAAGTCTATGATGAGAAATCCTCAGAATCTCTCATCTTGAAGTCTCTGACTAGCTGCAAAGAAGCAGGATTGATCAGAGACTGGGAGATTAACGCTTTGGGCTATGACTATCTCATGCAGCATCAAAAGCCTGAAATTGCATTGGCAATTTTCAAAGCAAATATCGACCTTCATCCGGACGTTCCCAATGGCTATGACAGCTATGCAGAAGCCCTTTCGAAGAATGGATCGCCTGAAAAAGCCCTTAAGATGCAGGAGAAGGCAATTGCCATTGCTGAAAGTAATCAAGATCCGGACATCGAGATGTATAAGGCCAACAAGGATAAGATTCTAGAAATCTTAAGTAAAGAAAATAAGTAAGAAAGGTGTCAACTTGATTCTTGGTGCGCGCCTATTTGATCCTCTTTACGATCATTCTGATCTGACCCATGTGATTCGCTTGGTGCTCCATTACGTGGTACCAGGCCCAGAAGTTATTCATCGAGCTTCCCTTGACCTTTTTTGCAAACCACTCATCATCCTTGGTTTTGAGTAGACGCTTTGTTTCATCTCTTGTTTTCTTCCAGATATCTAAGTAGTAGTCTATAGGTTTTCCAACCAATTCTGCACGTCCTTGGTCTCCTAGATTCATTGCCGCACCCCATTCTTTTTCTTCCTCAGCGTTGAAGCCTCGGTTTTCAAAGGTATATATTTGGTAATACTTTTCAGTGGCTGCAAGGTGTAAGATCATAGCACCTACTCTATTTGCATCATTATCGAGTAGAAAGTCTGTGCCTTTTTGATCGAGATTTCGAACGCTGCGGACGACTCTGCCTTTTAGATCATCTAACATTGTAATCGTGTTTCCAATGTTAGGAGAATAACCTTTGGCTGGTTTAATTATATTTTGTGCATTTATGTTAGCGCCAAAAAAAAGCAATGTAATTAAGGTGGGTAGGATGCTTTGTTTCATCTTGAATTTTAATTCTTAACTGTAATTTTGTCTGCAAAAGTATAAATGCTTATTTGTTTTTCTGTATCTTAATGGGCTCACCCACAATTTATTGACTATACGAAAACAAAAAATACCTGTGATATGAAGAATTTCAAGCAAAATGTTATCCAAGCGGAAAAGAAAGAACTAGGATTCCAGTCTCCACCAGTCGCGGATTATATGACGAGGGAGTTAATCACTTTTAAGCCGAATACTAGTATAATTGAAGCCATCGAAACTTTGCTAAAAAACAGAATCACAGGTGCGCCAGTGCTGAATGATGCAGGGGAAGTTGTTGGTTTAATTGATGACAAAGATTGTCTGCACGTCCTCATGAGCAGTGCATATAACAATCACCCAGTTGCTAGAGATACTGTCAGTGACTATATGTCTAATGTTATGAAAAGTATTAGTCTAGAGGCCGATATTCTTGACGCGGCCACAATTTTTACATCTACACCTTATAAACGACTTATCGTGCAAGATAAGAAAGGTAGGCTAGTAGGTCAAATAAGTAGACGGGATGTTCTTCGTGCAATCAGAGAATTAAATGCAACTACCTGGTAGCTGGTGGACTAAGTTTGGCAAATTTTTCGGCTTGAGATAGCGCACCATAAGGACGATTTAGATCTTAGAATATCGATAGGTAGTAAATCTATGGTATCAATAGTCTTATAGCTTTTCTAAGATCGTCAGAATTCTATCACCCTCCCTGACTTGGAATTCATCAACTTTCTTAAATCCACTCGGGAAATCATATTTTAGCAGGTCAATAACATAGAAAGCGTCTTGCTTTTCTGGTGAGTAGTCTTTCTTCGTAATCTTCCCTCGTGTAGAACTAATATAGAAAGAGCTGGTATAGTCTATCTTGCTGCTCTCCCATATTCTTAGGTCCTTATTCTTGTACTTATTTCCAACTGCTATCGCCTCTTGCTTGTACCTAGTGGCAGGATCATGTTCGTATCGGTCAGGGAGTATGAACCAATTAAAGCCGATTCGAATAATCAGTAGGGCGCAGATTAACGTGATGAGCCGTTGAGCCTTGTGGTGGTAAAAATAAAATGCAATTAGTGAAAGTGGGACCATGACGACTATGGACTTTAGATAGGGCATCGGTACATCATTAAGTCGCTCCATAGATGCAAAGATTACGGCTAATATCGCACCAACGATGATAGTCCCTATGGAAAAGTACATGAATACCTTGTATAGCCTTGTTTCATCATCGTAGTGTGTCTTATGGAAGTAGAGAAAAACACTAAACAGGATGGGGATTAACATTAAAATATACCTTGGGTAAACTTCAATGGACGCCCAATAAACCAAAATATTGACACCAAAAATGATGGCGCAATATTTAATAAATTCATTCTGGAAAAGAATTTTGATGATGTCCTTTCTGAACAAGTAAATGACCATGATAGACCACGGAAAAAAGTCATACGTATTTTGAAATGGGTAGACGATGAGGTGCCTGATGAAGTCCCAGAAGCTGTGCTTGCTATGAATAATCGTCCTGCGTGTTGACTGATCGAGTAATCCTGTTATGGCCTTACTCTTTGGATTAGCTCCATAGTAGTAGAGGTAGTAAGACCCAACTATCGCGCAAAATAGCAAGATCCCGAATAGGTGCTCCTTTGATAGTAGTCTTTTTAGGTCCCTTTTGTAGCCAAAAAATACAAGCAAACTAAGTCCTTGGAAAAGCAAGGTAGGAAAGCCTTTCAACATGAAGCCCACAGCCGCTAGGAAGGATGAAAGCAAGAAAAGTCTTAGATATTGCCCTTTGTGATAGCAATGAAAGATGACCATCAGCTCAGTGAAGGTGATCCATGAGTAGCACATGTCAATGTAACCGAGCATAGAATCCCAAAACAAGATTCTCCCACATGTTACAAAGAGCATCGCGTTAATAAAGGCAAACTGTCTATTGTAGTACTTATTCGAGTAATAGTAGATTGTGATTGCGTACAGCAAGAGGAAAAAAAGAGTAGGAATCCTTAGAGCCCACTCATTGATTTCCTGGAACAAGAAGAAAGACAAGTTGAGTATCCAATTGTACAGTGGCGGCTTAGAGAAATACAAAGCACCATTGAGGGTAGGGGTGAAGAAGTCACCGGACAACTTCATTTCTAAGGCCACTAAGGCTCGAATGGCTTCGTCTTCATTCAGTGTGATTAACTCTAGATTAATCAAGAAAGCCGGAAAACAAAGTAGGATTGCCAGCAAATACCAAATGTAGTTGGGTATCCTTACTTGCTTCATTCTTGTGGATGGTAGGTGAGTTCGGTGCAGTTACGCTCTTGAAAAATGGCCTTGGCAACCCTTTGGATATCCTCACGAGAGACATTTCTGTACATCCCTGATTGCTTATTAATCAACGAAACGTCCCCGATCATTTCAAAGTAGGCAATATTGATGGCTTTGTTCAGATTGTTCACTTCAGAATAAACCAAAGAACTCTCTATTTTATTTTTTACCTTCTCAAGTTCTTGA
>CAZMYK010000225.1:0-6659 GCA_964570435.1 uncultured Saprospiraceae bacterium
ACTTCTTAACTATCGATTCCTTCTTAGGTATAGAAATGCTAGCCTCAGGCCTTACCTCCTTGGCGACTTTCTGTGTATACGATTGCTGAACCGCCTGCTTGTTGGCTGTCCGGACCTCTGCCTTGGCTTGCAGCGCTGGGGCCTTGGACAGGTCAATGGCTCGATTGATCTTAGCCATCTTACACAAGGCAATCTCAGTATGTAGATTCTTGTTCTTTGCCTTCGGATAGTTAATATCGCCCTGGTTCGCAATATTCATTGCAGTAAGCAAGAAGTCGGCGCTTAGCAGACTTCCTTGAGTGATGTATTTCGTTCTTAGGTTTTCACTAAGATCAAGCAAACTAAGAGTTGATTCTTCTTTCGAAACCAGCAGATTCCTAAGATGTCCAGCCAGCCCATTAATAAAGTGATCCGGGTCAAATCCCCTTCTATTGATTTCGCTGAACTGGAGTAATATCGAGCCCACATCCTCGGTCATTATTGCATCTACAATATTAAAGAAGACGTCATAGTCTAAGATGTTAAGGCTTTCTACGACCTGCTTGTAGGAGATCATATCTCCTGTGCTAGCGATCCGATCATAGATAGACAAGGCATCCCTCATTGCACCGTCTGCCTTCTGTGCTATCGTATGTAAACCTTCGACTTCATATTCCTTTCCCTCTGCCTCACTAATCATTTTCAGCTGATCGACCATATCAGCAGTCTGAATCCTCTTGAAGTCGAAAACCTGACAACGGGAAAGAATGGTCGGAATAATCTTATGTTTCTCTGTGGTAGCCAGAATGAAAATGGCATATGATGGTGGCTCCTCCAGGGTCTTAAGAAAGGCATTAAAGGCTGCTGTGGAAAGCATGTGAACCTCATCAATTATGAAGATTTTATATTGTCCTTGCTGAGGTTGAAAACGCACTTGCTCAATCAGTGTTCGGATATTCTCCACACTATTATTCGATGCCGCGTCAAGCTCTATGATATTGAAGGAGGCGTTATCATTGAAGGCAATGCATGATGGACACTCGTTACAGGCTGTATGAGGATTTGGCTTGTTTTGACAATTGAGCACCTTAGCCATGATCCTTGCACACGAAGTCTTACCTACACCACGAGGGCCGCAGAATAGAAATGCATGTGCTATCTTATCGGAATCAAGGGCCTTCGCAAGGGTAGATGAAACGTGAGACTGTCCTAGGACCTCTTCAAATTGTTGAGGCCTATACTTTCTGGCTGAAACAATGTAGCTCATGGGGCGAAGATAAATTTTAGGATCGATTAATAATGAATAATCTATAATTAAATCGGCAAGGAAAAAATCCTCCTCGTCAATATGTACTAGGAATGATGCTTGGGTGCACAGCAGGGAGCTTGAATAGCGATGTAAAAGACTTCTCCAACATCTAAAAATATCTTACCTTCGACCACGATTAAACACATATCATAGGATGAAGATCACACTTGCACAGGTCAACTTTCACATTGGAAATTTTAGTGGCAATATCTCCAAGATGGTGTCAGAGATAAAAAAGGCAAAGGAAGCAAAATCAGACATTATCTGCTTTCCAGAACTGGCCGTGACTGGCTACCCTCCACGAGACTTCTTAGAATTCGACGACTTCATTCATGAATGCGAGATGGCCATAGAGACATTAAAATCTCATAGTAGTGGCATTGCTATAATTGTCGGTGCCCCTTCGAGAAATCCAGTAATTGAAGGAAAAGATCTATTTAACACGGCCTACTTTCTCTATGACCAAGAAGTAAAGTACAAGTACAACAAGGCCCTACTTCCGACCTATGATATATTCGATGAATATAGATACTTCGAACCTGATGAAAGTGCAGAAATTGTCGAATTCAAGGGTAAGAGGATTGCGCTCACAGTTTGCGAGGATATATGGAACATCGGTAATGAGAATCCCTTGTACACCTTTTGTCCAATGGATACAATGATGCCTCAGAAACCTGATTTAATGATCAATATATCAGCATCTCCGTTTAGTTTCGACCATGCTGAGGAAAGGATTCATGTGCTAAAAGCCAATGTAGAAAGGTATGGACTTCCCATTTTCTATGTGAACCAGATCGGGGCACAAACAGAGGTGATATTTGATGGAGGTTCTGTAGTGATGAGTCCTTCGGGTGAAATCTTTGAGGAATTCCCCTACTTCAAGGAGCACGTAAAGACCTTTGACCTTGATACCGTGATTTCTGGTGGTCAAAGCCTAGTGCAAGAGAAAAACAAGATCCAAGAAATTCACGATGGAATCATCCTTGGGATTAAAGACTACTTTGGTAAGCTCGGGTTTACCAAGGCCATTCTTGGACTTTCTGGCGGTATTGATTCAGCAGTGACCTGCGCTCTAGCTGTGAGAGCCTTGGGAAAGGAAAATGTAAGAGGGGTGCTGATGCCTTCAGAATTCAGCTCCGATCATTCGGTGAATGATGCTAGAGCGTTAGCGGAAAATCTTGGAATGAGGTACGACATTGTCCCTATTAAGAAGCCCTACCAGTCTTTTCTTGGATTGCTAGACCCATTGTTCGAAGGCAAGGCCTTTAATGTTGCAGAAGAGAATATCCAAGCACGGTGCCGGGGTCTGATTCTCATGGCATTGTCGAACAAGCATGGCAATATTCTGCTTAACACAAGCAACAAGAGTGAAATGGCGGTCGGCTATGGTACACTATACGGTGACCTAGCGGGCGGACTTTCGGTCCTTGGAGATGTGTACAAAACGGATGTCTTCTTGCTTGCTGAATATATTAACAAGGAGCAGATCTACATTCCAGTTAATTCCATTACCAAGCCACCGTCAGCAGAGTTAAGACCAGATCAGAAGGATTCAGACAGCCTTCCAGCATATGATGTCTTAGATGAAATACTGACCCTATATATTGAAGAGAGAATGGGTCCAAAGGAAATCGTTGAAAAAGGTCATGATGAAAAGCTGGTCGCAAGGATTCTTAAGTTAGTTAATCGAAATGAATTCAAGCGCTACCAAACTGCTCCAGCCTTGAGGGTTTCTTCGAAGGCTTTCGGTATGGGACGTAGAATGCCGGTTGTAGGAAAGTACCTTTCTTAGGGCAGTAGGACAAGCTTTGCCTGTTAAAAAGAAGATTGATATTGGTAAATATAGAATCGAATCAATAGATGAATCGAATTCGACTGAAACTTCAGGTAAGTATGATCTGGAGCATCAAAATCAGGAAGGCTTGACGAAAAAGATAAAATTCGTAACTTCCGCCCCATTTCCCACGAGAGGGATTCTCATTCCTACTTTTTACAAGTCATTGGACAAAAAATTGTAAAAATGAGGGCGAAACTTCACGAATGCCATTTTGTGAATTAGAGCACTTTCAGAAAGGATGAGATTGAAAGCGGTTAAGAATAAAAAATAATAAGACTAAAATGAAGCTTGTCAAATATTTAGTGCTACTATCTGTGTTGTTTTTCTCAACATTGGGCATTTCTCAAGATACTACCTATTTAAAAAATGAGTACAATAAGGCATTAGGAATTTACCAGCTTGCACAGAAGTACAACGATCAGGATGCTATTAAGCAGTCTTTACTGGAATTGATGGTCCTGAATAATCGTGATACCGTAGTACTGCGGAGCCTAGCAGAATTATATTACAATGAAAGGAAGTATACCTCAAGCACGCTGGTAAGTTTAGACTTTCTAGAAAAGTACCCAGGTAATCTCATCGCTACCGAACTTGTGGCGCTCAGTTATGAGCAGCTAAGACTTTATGATAAAGCCTTGGAGTACTATCAGGCAATGTGGATTAAGACATCAAGTGCAAATATTCTGTATCGAATCGCTTATCTGCACTACTCGCTAAAACGCTATGAGGAATCATTGACCGATCTAGATCTGGTAGAGAGCGAATTAGCGGTAGAGGATAAGATTCAGCTGAGCATGAGTAATGGTATCATGCAGAAA
The DNA here is from genome assembly GCA_964570435.1 of uncultured Saprospiraceae bacterium. Taxonomy (GTDB): domain Bacteria; phylum Bacteroidota; class Bacteroidia; order Chitinophagales; family Saprospiraceae; genus Portibacter. The sequence continues at coordinate 3,944 of CAZMYK010000225.1, forward strand.
GTTTCTTTTAAAGCGGCCACCTTGAATTTGAGGGCGCTGATTGCTATCGAGCAAGGAAAGAATGATGAGGCAAAATCTTATCTAGGTGAGGCACTAAAGCTTTCGCCTGAATTTGAGGCTGCGAAGAGTGCCTTGGCCGGGCTAGACAAATAGTTGAAGAAAAGGATTGCATGCCGTACTTTTTGATCTCGAATTTACTTTCGTAATCATGGGATCATATTTTGTATTTGTTAGGCGCAGACTTTGGGTGTGAGCAGCTAAGCTAAAAGTGCATTTGCACCTATATACCAATGAACCCAGTAATATTCCGTGAGCTTTCGACAGAGCACTAAAAATTCAGCAATTTAACATGCAATGATTTCATTTGAGTAAGCCTTGCTCTGCGTATCATATAGCACTAGAATTGTACAATTGGCGTAAAATTGGCGGCACTCTACATCTTGTATTTTCGCTTTTTAACTATTCTTTTGTGATACCTGTATGGTTCTAGTTAGTCTTAAAAACTAATTCTACAATTTACCTCAATCTTCTTCAGGGAACCCTATTTCAGAGGTGAGACCTCAAGGTTATAGATACCAAAATCGAAGAGTCTTTTGAAATTCAGAAAACAACATATGAAAAAAGCAGTGATACGAATATTTTTAATTCCGCTAACAGTGACGGTTGCATTAACATTAGTCAATTTTGGGTTAAAGAGTCTTACAGACCAAATTCATCTTGATAATAGACAAAGTAAAAATAAACCTAGCAATAAGACAACTGAAGTTCACATCCTTGGTACAGTACATTATGAAACAGACTCAATAAAAAGATATCATCTATACAACTATTTAGATACTATTTCTCCTTCCGTTATTCTATATGAAGGTGACTCTAACGCAGTGAGACGTGTCGTGACAAGAACAGACTACTTTCATAGCTTACTAAATGCTTTTAAGAAGGGAAAGGAAGTGGAAAAATTTGTTTCTCTTAAATATGTTAAGAACAATCCAAATTGTACCATTTTACCATACGAGTGGGAACTTAGGGACAAATTCCACCACAAACATAAACTGAGAAAAAATTCTAGTAGTCTATTGAATTCAGTAGTCAAATTATATAGCGAAAATGAATTAACCCCTGAACAATCAAATATCATTGATGAGTTTTTAGAGCTAAATAATGAATATAATAAGATCTTTAAGACTGGAACTTTTACTGAAATTAATAGCTCAATCACGGATAGTGTTATTAAACAAAGACAGCATTATGTCTATAAAAAAATTCCAGAAATAGCACAAGACAGAAAAGAGTTATCTGAATATTGGGATTTCATTCCTTTCCACATGAGCTATTGGGACACTAGAAATAAGGCAATGGTTCAAAATATACTAACGCAAGTACAACATCATACAAACGAAGTAATCGTTGTTCTAAATGGATATTCACATCGCTATTACTTAATTGAGGAATTGAAGAAATATGAAGCTGAATATGGTTTTTCAGTAGTAGAGAAAACATGAAATGGTGAATTTGGCTCTATGACCAACTCAACTATAAGTGTTTGGAGTCAAATTGGGATGTTCAGAAGTATCGCATAGTGCCTTAATTTTCTGATCTCCTCCACTTACACCCTCAAGGGACCTAAATTACCATTTGCCATCTCCTAACCCGCCTAATTACAAATATCCATTTTAGAATTGCAAACTAGATGAGAAAGAACGAAGTACTGCCTGACTAATTCAACTTAAACCTCAACATTAAGCCTCCTTGAGCATTAGTCAGTGGAAAGGAATTAAATACAACTGGAACAGTCTTACTGTAGTCGAAGAACAATCTTAAGGCAAGATTCTGGTTTACATCATATTCTACAGATGGGTTAACCCTGATCGTCTGAGATCCCCTTGTTGCCTCTTGCGAACCGTCTACGTTGAAATTCCACACTATATCATCTCTGAAGGAGAAGTCTACATTGACCAACATCTCTTGGCCCCTATTATCTGTAACCTTACCAGATCCTCCCAATTTCAATATCTTATTAGCCTTGTTATCAGATTTCTTCTTTTTCTTCTTGTTTCCTCCCGATCTCGTTAAGAATGGGATGTCGACATTCTCAAAAGTATAGCCAAAGCCAAAAACGATTTCTTCTGTGCTTTGGTGGACAAGCTCCTTCCCGTTAAAATTCATTCCTAGGTCTCTCGACTTTCGATATTCGAAGTTCAGATTCATGTCCGTCTTTGTCTTCACATCAATACCTATCAAAGGAGCGAATTGCTCGGTTATGGTAAGCTGTGGTATCTCTAGTCTCGAGTAGTAATTAAGAGATTGCTCTTCTCTTTCACCATATATGGCGGCAGGATCATTCTGGAGCAACAAGTTGTTGTAGATCGGATCTGAGTTGAAGTTATTCACGCGCATCACCGACTTGTAGCCATGCTTAATACTGAAACTAGAGAAAATATCTTTGAAAATGGCCAGCTTAGAAAGTCCATTATAGTTGATGTCCCAGTTTGGTGCTGGTATGTACTTTAGGGCGCTCACGGTACTGATAAAATCTAAGTCGATTAGGTCAGGACTGATTCCCGTATAGGTGGCTATGAAGGCTGGAACAAGCACTTGATCTGATTGCCTACCAAGCCCCCTTCTAAACCCAAGTCAACAACAAATTCTAACGCAAAAATACTATACCTATAAACATAAGAAGATATTTCTGGTCAGTCAGGAAAAAGACAGAATT
>CAZMYK010000226.1:0-6654 GCA_964570435.1 uncultured Saprospiraceae bacterium
TGAAGCTCCTATCAGATAGGAAGTACATGAATTGACCATCGGGACTCCACTTGGGATTAAAGCTATTGGCCCTATCGGTCGTTAAATCGAAAATGGATTCGTCTTCGACGTTATACACTTTGATTTGAGCCATGGTATTAAAAGCACTTTGAACAAAGGCAAGCCATCGACTATCTGGCGACCACGAAAAATCCCTAATGCCTTCTTGATTGCTTGATATTTTCTTGCTGATCCCAGTAGAAACATCTAGCACATACATGTTAGCTTCTAAGTCATCATAGGCAATCCATTTTCCATCTGGAGAAGGAATCCCTTGATATCTAAGTAGGTTTCCATCACTAGTCAAAGCCTTAGTATCACCAAGGCCATCGGCTGCAAACTCCACGAATTCGAATTCCCCACTCTGATCCGACAGCGTAATAATGTTCTTCCCATCATGAGAAAAAACAGCATCTCGGAAACGAACATCTTTTTGTTCTGTAAAGGCAATTACTCGACCCTTTTTCATAGGTAGAACAAAGGCACGTCCTCTTGCAGTAAGTACAATTTTTTCACCCTTGGGATCTGGGTGTGCAGCGGTAATGTAGGAAGAAGGATTTTCTACCCACTTTTCTCTCAATTGGTCTAGGTCAGAAGCCAGCCTGATGTCAATCTTATTGTATTCCCCAGAAGCAATATCTAGTAACCAGAGGTCCGCTGCATGTTGGTAGACCATCTTGCCATTGTCTAGATTGGCATATTGTACGTCAAATTCGGTATGTTGGGTATGCTGCTTCAGATCACCTCCATCTGCATTCATGGACCATACATTCATGATGCCATCTCTGTCAGATATGAAGTAAACCCTTCCATTGTACCACATAGGATGGAAACTTTCACCATTGTAATCTGTCGTTACTTTAACAGCTTCATCAATCCCATTAAATTTCCAAATCTGCCGTGCAGTTCCTCCAACATAGCGTTTGGCAGCGTCATTGTGGTCTGATGGACGGACAAAATACCAAGTACCGTCTTCATCTTGCACACCTTCACTGGCTTGATAGAGCGGAATAACCGACTTCTCCTTAGACTTCAGATCGATGGTCACCAATTGCTCATCGGGTAGTTTGTTATATGCCCCTGTTTGGTAGATGATCTTTCCATCAGGTGTCCAATTAGTGACTATCGAACCATCTGCTTCATAAGTCCAGCGGGTAGTAAATCCGCCATCAATAGGAAGTGTGTAAATTTCTGTAGGTCCTTCATAAGTGGCAGAATAGGCAATGGTCATTCCATCAGGTGAAATGACTGGGTAACGTTCTTGCTCTGCATGGGTGGTGAGTCGCTGGGCAAGTCCACCTTCAATGGGAACTTTCCAGATGTCCCCTTCTGCTGTAAAGACAATGGTGTTTTGATGTATATCGGGGTACTGGTAGTATCCCTCGAAGCCTTGTGCGAAGAATTGCTTTGCGCCGATCGATAGACATAGTATTAATCCAAGTAGTTTTGACATTTTTAATCGCATATTGAGGTTTGTTTTTTTTGGTATTGAAAAGGTTTTGAAAAAAGTATTTAGATCGAAGCACAATGAACTTTTAATGTAAGTATTTCTAGCTTGATTTTCTGTTCAATAGCCCAAATACTCGCTTTTGAAAGTTTAAGATTTCCGCATGACTAGCTCCTAGTTTAGATCTTGTACTGCAGGATTCCATATGATGCTTTCATTTACAAGTTGGACGGATCTCGTCCTTATGATTTACTATTATTAAGACCCATCCAAAATAAGTAATAAAATTGTTATTGCAACTCAGTGGTATTTATTTTGTGAAATGGGAATGGTCAATCATACTAAAGAGGGAGGACTTTGCTACTGGTTTTAGCAAATAGGATACATGCTATATTGAGGCACATTCAGAAGTAGAGCTTAGTGCCTTATTTTTCTCATTTCCTCCACTGACTCCTCAGAGGGCTTTGAGCCCTCTGAGGGAAAATTCCACCAGATCTGCTTCGATGAAAGCCATTTTTTGGCAAAATGAATTTGGGTCATTTGAAATTCGCAATTTTTTTTTCAATGCTTTAAATCACCCGTTTTTCTGAAACCTAAGTAAATAGTAGAGCTTTTTCTTGCTTTCAACTAGCTCTCAACCATTGATAAAAAAGTTCTTATAGCCCATTACAGTTCTGCCGAATATCGGTGTAGAGTATCTTTTTTGAAAAAGCCAATGGACTGCTAATAGACTAGGCAACTGTTGGTCGGATACTGAATTGTACAATTTTATTGATCCTTCTCAGCTGTGCTATAATTATGAAATAGCAACTCTTATGCAATTTGCCACTACCAGATCTTATTTTCTAAAATAAAGATAAGTGATATGCCAGCGGCAGCACCTGAAATAAAAATGTTCCAGTCACGATGTTTTACTCGAAGTTTATTGATGAACAAGTAGGCGATACTGACAATAAAGAAGACCACCAGAATTTGTCCTAGTTCAAGTCCAATATTAAAGCCTAGTAAGGGCATTGCAACCGAAGATGAGTCCATTAAAAGCGCCTTAAAATAGTTCGAAAATCCCATGCCATGGATAAATCCAAAGAACAAAGCCATCGCATAGTTTTTCTGCATCTTGGAATTTTTTTCAGCAGGATTGGATCCGATTACATTGTTAAGTGCGGTCAAAAATATGGTAATAGGAATAAGAAACTCTATAATCTTAGATGGGATCGTAAATAGGTCTAGAGCGGACAACACCAATGTGACACTATGACCAATTGTAAAAGCAGTTACTAAAACAAGAATATTCTTATACTGTTGTATTCTGTAGATGGCACATAAGGCAACGAGGAAAAGCATATGATCATAACCGGCGAAATCGGAAATATGCTCGAAACCTAACCTTATGTAAAAACCAAAAGAACCCATTTCAAAATTTTAATTGGTAAACCGGCTTCTTTTTGTTCAGCATTAAGCTCTTTGATTTGTTGTTAACATGAACATAGACGATGTTATTCTGATCGAAAAAAAGATCGGTGAAAACGGCGTTTTTAATTTCAAGAGATTTCAAGGGTGAAGCTTGTTGGTATTCAAAATAAACCCAAAGGGCTGTATTGTCTCCTTCACCTTTAAGATGCTTACTTTTAATCTGGAGATTTATGATCTGTTCATTCGCTCTGACATAGAAAAACTGTTCTAAATAACTTAGAAGTAATCTATCCGCCTGATCAGATTCATTTGCTTGGCAGAATGCAAGTTCCTCACTATCAGGATCAAAGACTAGCGCTTCATTCACGTCGGTTAAGAATAGTTTCAGATTAATGCTTAGCACTTGTTTTTTGGATGAATACTCTATCTCACAGAGGGATAACTTAAGCGGATGAGCATTTGTAGGCAACGTCGTCCAGACAAAAATCAAGAAAACAAGCGATCGAAACACAGTCATAGTGCTTTATTTATAAAGTCTCCTCAGCTTGTATGTTCGTCCCAATCGCCTGAACTTCTTTGAAGACACGGATTAAATTTCCACCCCAAATTTTTTCAATCTGGGCTTCGGTGTATCCTCGTTTAACAAGCTCGATGGTAATATTCATGACTTCACTAGCATCGAAAACACCTTCAATTCCTCCTCCTCCATCAAAATCACATCCAATTCCAACATGATCAATTCCTGCTACTTTGACGATGTGATCAATATGATCAACCACATGTACTACTGTGGCTGGAGGAGAAGGATACTTATCTCGGATTTCTTGGAAGGCTTTTCTTGCCGCTGCTTGATCTTCCTGGGTCATTTCTGCATAAGGCTTCCTGTTCGCTCGAAGTACAGCTATTGCTGAGTCTCGTTCAATATTGGGTGGCGCTTCACGTAAGTAATCTGCAAGCATTGTCAGCTGAACAACGCCACCATTCTCAGCCATTAGTTTCAGCATTTCATCAGTCATGTTACGCTTATGATCCGTAACTTCTCTGGCATTGGAGTGACTTGCGATAATTGGTGCTTTTGAAAGAGCTATGGCATCGTAGAATAGACTGTCATTCCCATGTGAAACATCAATCATAATTCCTAGGCGGTTCATCTCTTGTACAACTTCTTGACCGAAAGCACTTAATCCACCATGTTCTGGGCCATCAGAATCAGTGGCCGAATCTGCTAGATCATTGTTAGATGAGTGAACTAAAGTGATATAACGGACACCCTTATCATGGTACAAACTAACATTAGAAATGTCATTTCCTATTGGGTAACCATTTTCAATACCGATATAGATAGCACGTTTGCCTTCATCTTCCAAGTTATAAGCATCTTCAGGATTGAGTGCTAGTCCTACTATGTCAGCATTTCTTTCTGTAGAGACAACAATTGAATCTATCATTTGAAGACAAAGATTTTTTGCCCTGCCATGTCCATCGTCATTTCGAATATCTTGTGCAACAAAGGCTGCGAAAAAGATGGCATCTAGTCCTCCCTCAAGCATACGTGGCTAGTCCACTTTGGAACCAGTCTCTTTTGGGTCATGTCGTTCAGACATGTCGAAGCCTGGCTGTATCATACGTAAAGGCGTATCTGCATGCGTATCAACGGTGAGAACGCGATCGTGAATTTCGAGGGCTTTTTCGATTAATTCTTCTTCACTATTAGTAACAGTCGTAGTTGAATTCTTCTTGCAAGCAATAGCTAAGGAAGTAAGGAGCAAAATAAGTAGACAATTAAAGTAGGGCTTAATAATATGTTCTGTATTGTTGATTTATTGGATCTGAAATTACAATAATAATTCTTTAAAAAGTTCAGGTTCTGTAGATTACCGTTTGTTTTCATATATGCTCCTACTTAGTAGGCGACTGAAGTTGTCTAAATTTAATAAATGGTCAAAATCAAGTAGATTAAAAATGCCGTACTGATTGCAAAACCAAACCACGCAAAGCTGTATTTGACGCTTTCTATAAATCTACGCGTCTTTGAAACACTATTCATGACTGAGTACTTGTCCATAACTACATACATACAACCAAAGATAGACCAACTGGCCGCAGAAGGTATATCTCCATTAAGCAAATAAAGAAGTCCTACAATGACCAATTCGAAACCTACTAAGAGATTTAATATTTCCATGTTTCTCCTCGCTTTAACAAACGCATTCATCGTCGCAGCAAGATAAATCTGTTAAGTAAAAATTGTTGCTTTTATATTCTTTAAGAATTTCATCTATTTTTTCATGGGGAATTTCGTTTCTTTTTGCAATTTCCTCTGCCACTACCGCGAATCGCTGTCTGTATTTATAAATAAAGCAAAAAAGGGCTGTTCCATGCTTCACCTGGGGACCGACTAAAAATAGATTTTTAGTTTTTTGAGATTCATCAAAGTCTGTTAGTATTGGATATCCTTCGCCAAATTCAAATAAGTCATTTACTAGTTTAAGACTGGTATCAAATCCCGTGCAGTTGATAGGCATATCATCGGAAATAAATATATCATCCTTGTTAGTTCTGACAATAAATTTTGCATCTAGAAATTTAACTTCTTCTACTCTTGTTTCTTCAAAATATTCAATCCCATCCAAAGCCCCTTTAATTCTGTCTCGGGTAAAAGGGGAAAGCGAATAACTTGAATCACTTTTTACCAATTCTAAGTAATTTGAATTGTCAATGAGTGTTACTTTCTTTCCAAGCTGCGCCAAATTAATAGCGGCGTCAAATCCGGATTCATAGCCCCCTATTACAACGGTATTTGTTCCTAGTATATCAGAAAAAGTATCGATTTCTGAATAATGTATGCATCGTTGATCTCCTTCGAAAGAATTTGTTTTAGGGTATTGATATTCACCAGCAGCCCATATGACAAAGCTACTTGCATATATTCCACTGCTAGTATTGATATAGAATCCACCATTTTTGTCTTCTACATCTTTTACCTCTATGCCAGTAGAAATAAGCAGGTTAAAAAACTTTGTTACCTGTTCTAGATATATGGCATAGTCTTCCCCTGTAGGATGTTCTGTTAAAAGATCAAATGCTGGAGAAGTATCGGGTGTTATGGCATTTAAATCTGGCATTCCAAAAAAATTACCAGTAAACGAAGGAGATATAAATCGGGTTTCTGTAGGCCATCCCTTGAAGGAAGCGCCAATTGAAGTCTTTTCCAAAATAATATAACTTATTCCAAGTTTTTGCAAAAGAATTGCTACCCCTATTCCTGCAGGACCAGCTCCAACTATTACAACGTCAAAATACTCCTCAATAGAACGATTGGTAGTGCTCAATTCTTAATCTCTTCAAGTTTTTTACAATCAATATCCTCTGCGACAAAGAAGCAAAGCTAAACAAAATAAGACTAAATGCAACAGGGTTGCATTTAGTCTTATTTGAAGTGAGTGAAAGTGAAATTTTGCACACAAAATAAGCCAGAGCTATTTTGAATAGAATTCCTTTCAGATATAGATACCCTTTAATGGGCTGTCACCCCTTCCAAAGTTAAGTTCAAGACACACCGTACATGCCTATCCGTCCCTCTTTTTACGTCTTAGTTCAGCCTTCCTCATTGGCATTCTATCAATGATCTTAAATAATTCTTCGCCGAGCATGACTTGCGTCTGCTGAAGTTTCACATTCCCATCTAGCCCTATTAGAATTCTGACTAACGTTTGCTAAAGCCCTGATTATCAATAGTCCGATTTGCATGTTTT
>CAZMYK010000227.1:0-6629 GCA_964570435.1 uncultured Saprospiraceae bacterium
GCCTTATTTGATAAATTCTGTAGGACTTGCATGGCTTTTTCTGCTTGCTCGGATTCAACAAATATATGGTCGTGGTAGAATCCTGCTACAACGTTGCAACTTAATTGATGAAGAGCTAACTCAGAGGAAAAAGCAGCTGTAAATCCGTATGCAGTAAGTGATGAATGTACTTGTAGTGTAATCCATGCGGCAGTGTACTCGTAATGAAGCTTTAGCTTGTCGGCCACCGCCTTCTTAATGACAATGGTACGACCTTCCTCCTCTTGAAATTCGAAGAGTGTCTCCTTACAAGCAATGTTCTCTACCGTGTCAACTGTCACAAAGACATATAGGCCATCATTCAAGATTGGCCTCATTTCCTTTAAAAGTTTTGCTAAATCCGATTCTCCCTCCATAGCGGCCGAAAGGTAACTGAAAAAAGACTTATATTGATCACTATATGAGTACAATTTCTAATGCCATTAAGGTCAATGATAGGAAAACAATCAATGGCTGGGCCCTTTACGACTGGGCCAATTCTGCCTATTTTCTGGTGATCTCTACAGCTATTTTTCCGGCCTACTTTCTTTCGAATACGCCTGAAATTATTAGCTTGCTCGGACTGGAAATGACGAACAGTAGCTTATATTCTTACTCGGTTTCCTTTTCCTATCTAGTGATTGTTTTGCTTTCACCCATCTTATCTGGTATTGCTGATTTTGGAAATAAGAGGATGTACTTTCTTAAGTTGTTTACTATTGTTGGATCACTTGCCTGCGTTGCCTTGTATTTTTTTGCAGGGGTAGGCCAGATGTGGCTAGGAACAACGGCCTTCATACTGGCAACAATTGGTTGCGCTGGAGGGATAGTCTTTTACAATGCCTACCTTCCAGAAATTGTCACCGAGGACCGCTTTGATTCGGTCAGCGCAAAGGGCTACTCCTATGGTTACATTGGATCTGTGCTCCTACTCATTATGATTCTAGTTCTTGCGATGAAACCTCAATGGTTTGGAATCACCAGTGAGACCCTTCCATACAGAATAGGCTTTGTTATGGTCGGACTGTGGTGGATCGGCTTTGCCCAGATTACCTTTCGTCGACTTCCAGGTAGTGGTCTAGGTAAGATAAGCAAGGAGATGCTCGCCAAGGGCGTTTCTGAAATTAAAGGAGTCTTCCAAGACTTGAAGAAGCAGCCCAACATCCTACGGTATCTGACAGCATTCTTCTTTTATAGCGCTGGTGTCCAGACCGTGATCTATCTAGCATCTGCCTTTGGTTCAAAGGAGCTTGGGTTTACAACAGTGAATCTTATTACGGTGATCCTAATCCTTCAGTTCTTGGCGATGGTGGGTGCCTATCTTTTCGCCCAGGTTTCTAAACGAATAGGCAATAAGTGGGCATTGATTATCATGAACATCATTTGGATTTCGATTTGTCTGCTTGCATTCTTTGTAGTTAGTCATTTGCAATTCTATATCATTGCAGGCTTTGTTGGACTTGTGATGGGAGGAATTCAGTCCCTAAGTCGGTCTACCTACTCGAAAATGGTGGAAGAGAACAAAGGCGACTTAACCTCCTATTTTAGTTTTTACGACATCGTTTACAAGTTATCAGTGGTCATCGGCACCTTCGTCTTTGGCCTGATTGAACAGCTCACTTCCAATATGCGTTTTAGCATACTGGGACTCGCAGTATTTTTTGTGATTGGCATACTCGTGCTATTTTCAGTTAAGATAAAATTCAAAGCTGTCTAGGAATCCTTGATCTTTGCAAATAGCTGCCGAGCATTTATTGAGCGCTTGTTCTAAAATCAATCTTGTATTGGTCAATGGGTCTTCCATCCACGTCTCTTATTTCACTATCCACAACGATCTGGTATCGCTTGTCTGCTTCCAAGGAAACATCAAGGATTAAGGAGCGCTTGTCTGCGGCCCAGGTGACATTTTCGATAGGAAGGAGGTTATTCTCTCCCAAGTTGCCCAATTTGAAATTTCTGAATCTAGTATTCATCTCTTTGGAGAATAAGATGCTAACCTTTGTGGTTTGTAGGCCTACAGACTTGCTACCATTCTCGAATTCAGCAATACCAAGGACCTCCGGTTTTTGGGCCTCATAGTTCTTTCGCAATTCTTCGTAGGGTCTCGAGAGGTAGCCAGTTTTCTCTAGAAAAGCCCTTACTTTTCGCGTGCTTGTGCAGTCTAGTTCTATGATTTCCTTGATTGCCTGTGACTTAGATTCTGCCTGCATGTAATAGCGTTCACAGATCTCATACCCAACGTAGTAGCCTAGGTCTCTGACCCCGAATTCATTATGTGTATTATTATACAGCCAGTCATTCCAGTGTGGACTGAACATCTCTTTTTGAAACCTCTCGCGGACTTTATCCACATTAGCTTGCCCATATGAGATTGCTGGAGAAGCAGAAGGCACTTTTGCAGCAAGTACTGAAATAAATTCTGCAATTCCTTCGAAAATCGACATAGAAAGCAAGTCCTTACCATAGCCACCCTGCTGCGTGTGCACATATTCATGCACATTAAGCAAAACGAGGTCGTCCTTAGGATTACTTTTGAAGTACTTGCCAAGGTTTTCTCTGAGGTGCTCATTTTCAATATCTATACTCACTGCATTGCTGTCAGCCATGGCAAGTTCTGCTCCGATAAGGACATGGCCCTTATAAGCGCTTCCAGCCGTCATCATTGCTCCTATCGTAAAATAGATATTTGCATGTCCCATATCTGGATAAAGTAGTTTCAAAGCTTCAATGTTCTTATTGATATCACTAGCATATGTCTCGGCTTGCTGTGTATTGTGCCGAATGGAATTCCAAAAAGAGGGAGCGCTCCGAATGGCATCTAAGTATGAACTTGCTGTGTAGCCTCTTTTCTTCATGATCAATTTCAGACCCTCTGATCCTTGATCTATGTATTCTTTTTGGATAATCGAATGTTGGAAGATAGAATCTGAGCTTGCGACGACCCTATCGTAGGCCTTCCAAAAAAGGTCAATGTCAGAAGTGATGATTTTGGCTTGCTGGCGGCCTTGATTGCAGCTAGATAAACTTAGGCCAAGGCAGACCGTTAATAGTATAAATTTCATTTTTAATGATTTTGTTCTTTGGCAATATCCTTCTTAGTCCAGTATTAAATTTGATCTTTATGTGAACTGATAGATCGACGTGGTCTAAAGCCAATTTTCGACTTTTGCGCACTTCACCATGGAGAATCGAATGTTTGCATAAAATTCTAAGTGATCATGGCTAAATGCACTATCTTTTCGCCATGCGAGGAATAGCTTTGAGATTTCATTTCATTTTTTGGTCGGTACTGATTGTACTAAGTGTGGCCATGCTATCACCTTATTACTATAATCTCTTTAAGGCCGTAATGCACCGAGTAGTCTTTATTCCTGTTTGGTTGATTGCTACCTACGTGAACCTTTACTTCCTACTGCCGCGCTTTTGGGATCAAGGTAGAAAGTGGGCTTATGTGACCCTTTTGACGCTTTTGATTTTGCTATTGACGGTCTTACAACGATTGCTGTGTATCGTATTTATCTACCCAAAACTTTTCTGGATGAGGCCGCCAAACGCAGACGAGATGAACCCTTTTTGGATAGGCCCCTTCGTGCAGTTTGCGATGTTTATACTGCTTCCAGTACTTCTTTCGATAGGACTAAGGGCGGCTTGGAAGTGGTTTCAAGAAAGTGAAAATGCTAAGCAATTGGTCGCTGAGCAACAAAGGGCAGAGCTCAGCTATCTGAAAGCCCAAGTAAATCCACACTTCCTTTTTAATACCTTGAATAACTTATATGGACTTTCGCTAGAGTCTTCTAAGAAGGTTCCTGCAATGATCTTGCAGTTGTCAGACCTCTTAAGCTATTCACTGTATGAATCCAAGGTGGATAAAGTTGAATTGGGCAAGGAAGTCAAGTTGATTCAAGACTTCATATCCTTAGAAAGTGAGAGATATGAGGGACGGATAAAGATCAAAATGGAAATAGCCGAAGATGTGGATTTGGAAAGGCGCGTTGCCCCCTTACTCTTGCTGCCCTTGATTGAGAATGCTTTCAAACATGGAGTAAGGCATTCCACACACGAAATTCCAATTCGCATCAAAATGTCTCAAGCAGGTGGGCTTTTCAAATTTTACATTGAGAATGAAATTTCGAAGCCAAGTGCGCAGAAGGGGCAGGGAGGTCTGGGCTTGAAAAATCTTAGGAGGCGTCTCGAGCTGGCATATCCTGGTAGGCACCTCTTAGAAATCGATGAGAGCAAGGGCATATTTGTAGTTACTTTAGAAATTAGGATAGATGGGTAAGATAAAGTGTATGATTGTCGATGATGAGGTCATAGCCCAAAGGATAATAGCAGGCTACCTTGCTGACCTAGAAGATTTCGAGGTGGTAGCCCGTTGCACGAACGCTATTACTGCGATGGAAGAATTGAAGAAACAGGAGGTCGATCTGCTCTTCCTAGACATCGAAATGCCTAAGCTAAGTGGCCTTTCACTTCTAAAAACGCTGCATAATCCACCGCCAGTAATTTTGACAACTGCCCATAGAGAATATGCCCTAGAAGGTTTTGAACTTCAAGTAGTTGACTACCTACTAAAACCGATTTCCTTCGAGCGTTTCCTCAAGTCGCTTAATCTTTTCAAGATGCGAAGACCTAAGTTAGGTGGAATCGAATCAGAAGAAGCGACTGACCTGGGACCAATAATTTATGTAAAAAGTGACAAGAAGAACTATAAACTTAATGTGAATTCGATATCCTACATTGAGAGCATGAGTAATTACATCATCATTCATCTAGCCAAGGATCGATATATTGTCTACAAGTCATTGGCAGATATTCTAGAAGAATTGCCCAAGAGCTTTATTCGCATCCATAAATCGTATGTGGTGAATAAGGACAAGATTGACTACTTTACAAGAGAACTTGTCAAGGTTGGTGCTAAGGAAGTCCCCATTGGCAAAACCTACAAGGAAAATATTGCCCTACTTTAAGGCTTCAAAGTCAACCCAAGAAAGTGCTTCGAAACCTCTGCCTTCATTTGAAATATTGTGAGCCATAGCAGCTCCTAAGTCTTCAACATTTACTCCTCGATACTTCTTCCAAGAACCTATCATAAGGACACTTACTATGGGCCAAATCTTTAGAAAAATGGCTTGAGAAAGTCCATACCGATTTGTAGGTGTTATGATCATCGACGGCATGAATATGCTAAGTCTATCAAAATCAAGCCTCTTTAGTTCATCGACTAGTTCACCCTTGGTCCTTAGGTAGTAATTACGAGACTTAGAGTTGATTCCTACTGAGGCCAACAGCTCAAAGTGCTTAACGCCTTGTTCCTTGCATTTTAGTGCGAAGTCGACTACGGCAGTTTTATCTATCTTAATAAAATCCTCCTTACTGACCTTTGTGGCCTCTCCCACACCTAAAGTGCATATCGCTATTTCGTGGCCTTCAATATGATTACCATAGGTAGATGGATCGAAAATATTCACTTCTCGTTGCACTACGCGGGAGTCAGAAATGTTCTTTAATTTACTTCTACCAAAAGTGGTCACTTTGGCCAAATCAGAAATACTAAGGACTTCTTTAAGCGCTTCCATTCCAACGGCACCAGTGGCTCCAAGAAAAACAACAGATTTACCCTTCATTAGGAAGGTAAGATATGAAAAATGTGCCTCAGTAGGATGTAAACTTAAATCGCTTTTTGCCCCTGAGCCTTCCATCTAGCATAGTGAAATCCATTCTTTTCCGCGATTCCATATGTGGAGTAGCCAAGAGAATTGCTTGCTTCATCGCCGTAGAAGAAGTTGAAAATTAGGGGATAGTCATCTGAATCCTGATTATTTGTCAGGAAGTCCTTCAGATGTTTAATCTCTTCTACGCTCATAGAACCTTTATGGTCGGTTTCCAAGGTGCTTTCACATACAAATAACTCTTGTTGGTAGTAGTCTTCGAGGACCTTAATTCGTGAATTCCTAAGTCGGAACAAAGATCTAAAGAAGTAGGTCTCAATCGTGCTTTGTATCTGGTCCTTAGTATATTTTTCGGAAGTATAGAAATAGGGGGCGCAAAATTTCCTCTCGATTAGAGCATTGATCTTAAACTTACTATCAAAGTCTGTTGCAAATTTTTGTGTCCAACCTCCCATAAGGTCGTCCGCCACATTGATACCGATTGCAAGCTCTATGTCCATCTCTTTGTTCCACTTTTTAACCAAGGAGGCACAAATGTCGTCGATTCCCAGCGCTCTAAGCTCATTCATCTTTGCTAGCACATGCGGCTGAGCCATTGGGTTGAAACCAGAGATGGGCACTTCCAGGTCGGTTTTACTGCTGCCTTGCAGGATTTTCAGGTAAGCTCCGAAGCGCCCAGGTCCCAGAGGTTGGTCATAGATCTCCTGCATCAGTTCAAAGGTCGGTAGAATCGTGATCATAGCGTTTTTTCTTGAGAGTCACATATCTCTTTCTTGGACTCAGCTTACAAAGATAGCAAGCGGCAGCAATTAGTGGACTAATACATTTGAATAAGGCTACTGAAGTGTCTCGTACATCAGACACATTCGCTTAGAATTGGTCACATAGAACTACACCGATTGTTCTACGGCTTGGCCATCACTATTCTTAGCAGGAGTC
>CAZMYK010000228.1:0-6628 GCA_964570435.1 uncultured Saprospiraceae bacterium
CCGATCTTCAATGAGGATAAGTCCATCACCGTTTTCTTCAATGGCGAGATATACAACTACCAAATTCTTAGAAATAAGCTGGTTCAAAAGGGCCACCGTTTTTCCAGTAATTCAGACACTGAGGTCTTGGTACATCTGTATGAAGAATACGATGAGGAAATGCTTGGCTACCTCAAGGGCATGTTTTCATTCTGTATTTATGACATCAAGCGAAAAAAAATATTCATCGCTAGGGACCGTTTTGGCGAGAAACCTCTTTTCTATCACTACGATCACAAGATCCTTAGCTTTTCAAGTGAAATTTCTTCCCTCCTCGAAAATCCATGGATTGGAAGAAAGATAAATCAGGAGGCGTTACCCTACTTTTTTAGGACGGCAACGGTTCCAGAGCCATACACCTTGTTGCTAAACGTATTGAGTCTCTGCCCTGGAAATTACCTAATCCTTGATGAATCGGGACTAAGTACCAGGAGCTACTTTAGACCTGAAATAGAAGGGGAAGGGAGGCTGGAATCTGAAGATGAAGCTCTAGAGTTCATTAGGCCACGTTTAGAGAAGGCTGTTGCCAGGCAGATGATCAGCGATGTCCCGATCGGTGCCTTCTTATCAGGAGGAATTGATTCAAGTACTATTGTGGCCTTGATGCAGAGACAGAGTGATCAACCTGTGAAGACTTTTACTGTCAAGTTTGAGGACCAAGACTACGATGAAAGTGCTATCGCAAGAAAGGTGGCGGACCATTGTGGGACGGAGCACCATGAATTGGTGGTTCCCAACTACAAGTTCGAAGAAGCTATGTTTTGGGAGATTGTGGATCATGTAGGTATGCCCTTCCGAGATACCTCCGCTATTCCTACCTTCTTAATAAGTAGGGAGATTTCAAAGCACGTTAAGGTAGCCTTGTCTGGCGATGGAGGTGACGAGTTGTTTGGAGGATACGATATATTCAAATGGTACTTAAAGATTATTGGCACTCAACGGCTGCCTAATTTTGTCAGAGGGGGGGCAGCATCTTTTACTGACCTCTTGCAAACGATGCCTGGATTTAAATCTTCTTCGAAATTGAGGCAGCTTAGCAGGGGGCTGAGTGCTTCGATGGCAAGTCCACATGAGCTGCCAGTCTTACTAAGCGAGATGTTTAAGAAGGCCGAAGTTGAAGAAATCCTAAGGCGTGTCCCTAGCTACGAATTCTACCTGCCTCTGGTGGAAAGTCCGAATCAAAGATCGGCACTTAGGGATATTATGTACTACCGCTTAATGCACGTCTTGCCGGTTAATATGCTAACTAAAGTCGATCGGATGAGTATGGCGAATTCGCTGGAAGTTAGAACACCCTTCCTTGACCCTGATCTTTTTGCCGCATCTTTAGAAATACCTGATGAGCTATTGATCAAAAATGGAAAAGGCAAACACCTCCTTCGCAAGCTTATGCAAGACCAACTTCCGCAGGAGGTATTTGACCACAAGAAGGCAGGGTTTAGCATACCCCTATACAAGTACGTTAATGCTACCTATAGTACGCTTGCAAAAGACCTCCTTTTTGAAAATAATCCATGGCCAGGGTTCTTCGATGAGGAATTTCTAAGGCAGATCTATTCCGCAGGTCTCAAGATGAAAGAAAGTAATGCTAAAAAGTCCGTCTTCCAAGCCAGCCATCAACTCTGGATGATCATGCAACTTTTAGCATGGGCTCGAAGATTTAAAGTAGATGTGGAATGAGGATGAAGATTCTACTTATAGGCCCAAGAACCAACATTGAAAATGGTCTTGTGGGAGGTGCAACTATTTCTTTTGGGCACTTGGTCGATTTCATGAAGAGAAAAGGGGAATCAGTTAGGGTTATTAATACGAAGAGATACTTTGGCAGTTTCTCCTCGGCAAGAAATATTTTTCAAATCATATCTGCACTTATAAGATATAGCTTTTGGGCAGACGTAATCTTCCTGAATTCAAGTAGGGGAGGGACTAAGTACCTAGCACCCATAATATTTGTGTTTTCTAGACTTTTTGGGTCGAAGTTCATATTCAGGCCTTTTGGAGGAGACATGAAGGACTATATAAGGGACTATTCATCTTTCGCGAAGAAGGTTTTTGCAAAAACGGTTCTCAAAGCTGATATTCTGTATTTACAGACGCAGGGTTTGCTGGACTATTTTGGAAAGGGGAGACAACTCAAAACTTCACGAGCTAGGGCACCACTTAGCTTAAGCGAAGAAAAGCCCTATGCGAAAAAATTCATCTTCATTGGCTTTATCCATGAAGACAAAGGAGTTGACTACCTCCTTGAAGCAAGTGAAATTCTAGGTGAGGAATACACAATTCATTTGTATGGACCCATCAAGATGGAAAAGTATAAAACCTTATCTAGCAAACACTACAAGGGAGTACTAGCCTCAGAAGATATCTTGCCGACAATAAGTAAGTACGATGTGCTGGTCCTACCTACCTTCTATGAAGGTGAGGGCTACCCAGGTGTAATTATTGAAGCTTACAGCGTAGGCATTCCAGTGATTTCAACAGATTGGAAGTCCATCCCTGAGATTGTGAAGAACAACGTAACTGGTATCTTAGTCGCGCCGAAATCTAAAGACGAATTACTTGCTGCTATCAGAAGTTTTGATCGAAGCAATTATGATGAATTTACTACTAATGCCCTTAAATATTTTAATGATACATTTGACGAAGAAAAAGTCTTGTCAAGCGTTATTCAAGACATATACGCCTTATGAGTAAACACGTTTTGATTACTGGTGGAGCTGGTTTTATAGGAAGTACCCTAGCCACTCAGCTTATTGAAGAAGGTTGTCGCGTAACAGCAATAGACAATTTTGATCCTTTTTATCCTAGACAATTGAAAGAAAGGAATATTGCTACTCTTCTTCAAGAGCTTGATTTTACCCTTCTTGAGGTTGATATATTGGACGTAAAGAAGATGAAGTCAGTCATTAGAGGTCCAGTGGACGCGATCGTTCATATTGCTGCTAAGGCAGGAGTCCACGCCAGCATTCAAGATCCCGTTAACACGCAACAAGTTAATGTGGTAGGAACGCAGTGCATGCTAGAGATTGCAAAAGACTTAGGTGTTGAGCAATTTGTCTTTGCATCGTCAAGTTCAGTATATGGTGTGAACCCTAATGTTCCATGGAGCGAAGATGATAAGCTACTACTTCCAATAAGTCCTTATGCCAGTAGCAAACTAAGTTGTGAAATGCTTGGCCACGTGTACAGCTCCTTGTACAATATTCGGTTTCTAAGCCTTCGTTTTTTTACGGTCTTTGGACCCAAGCAGCGCCCCGACCTAGCAATTTACAAGTTTGCAAGGATGATTATGGAAGGGGAGGAAATAACGCAGTATGGTGACGGAAGTTCAAAGAGGGACTATACCTATATCGCAGACATTGTAGCAGGAGTCAGATCAGCAATAGACTATAACGAGTCTAAGTACGAGATAATTAATCTAGGAAATAACAGGACAGTTTCCCTTAGTGAAATGATATCCACCATCGCGGATGTTTTTGGTAAAAAGGCCAATATTAAAGAACTCCCTATGCAGCCAGGCGATGTGCAAATTACCTATGCTGATGTTTCGAAGGCCAAAAATTTACTTGGATATGAGGCCAAGACCAGTTTTCGGGAAGGGATAGAGAAATTTAAGGATTGGTATCTAGAAGTGGAGGCTCCATGAAAGATCCATTCTTCATCGTTGGTGTGCAAAGATCAGGCACCACCTTAGTTTCAAAAATGCTTGGTAACCATTCGTCTGTCCTTATGGAAGATCAGGCCAAGGCCTATCGATTAATTGGTGCCTTTGACAACATGTATGAATTATTGCCCTATAACTTAGAACTACCTAAGACTGAATTCTTGGAGTGGATTATAGCAAATGATAAGAATGATCGGATCAGCCAAGTCATTGATTCGAGTCTACTTGCTAAAGGGGATAACGTCAGAAAACTCATCCATGGGTCATTGCTTTCGAAGGTTAGCAAGCAAGGAAAAACTATCTGGGGTGATAAGGCTCCGAACTTACAACATTATGCTAGGGATGTTAGCTTCTACCTGCCAAGTGCAAAGTTTGTACACATCGTGAGAGATGGTCGTGCGACTGCTGCAAGTATGAAGAAGAGGTCGTATAGGAATATTGTTTTGAGTGCTGATCTCTGGCTTCAGGGAAATATTTTTGCCATCGCCAACCAACATATACTTGGTGCTGAGAAGTACATGATTGTGAAATATGAAGATCTTTTGGAAGCTCCAGAAACAACTATGCGGAAGGTTTGTGAATTTCTTGAAATCTCATTTGAACCTGCAGTCTTGGACTTAAGTGGTCAGCAAAGTAGTGATGGAAGTAATTATGTGAAGTCCTTCCTGGACAAAGGAAAAATAGACCGATGGAAGAATGAGTTAAGTGTAAAAGAGGTAAGGAAGGTTGAGGAAGTACAAGGTGATTTGCTAAGACACTTTGGCTACGAAGTTAGCGCCCAAGTCCTTAGACCGTTGAGTTTTCGAAGGAAGGCCTACTTGATGATGATAGATAATTGGAGGATGCTATTCCGTCGGAAAAAGAAGGGGATGAAGGACTGGCAAACAGTAGAATACAAGGACTCGTTCAGATCTAGATTTGGAAGATTTGCAATGGTGATCGGTGGCGTTTTTTTCTCTAGACCTTTGTACAAGAGCCTATTTAAACAGTTCTTCTACAAGGAAAAAAAGAAGACCTCCTAGTCCGAATAGAAGGAGGAGAAGTCTTTGGTTTCCTTGTTAATGTAGGCAAGATCTTTGCTTGAAAGACGCTTCTTCCATTCCTTTCTTTCAACTATTTTTTGTTCCCTTTCTAGGCGCATATGGTTGCCCATGATGTGATGTTCTTGGTCTCTAAACTGGAGGCTAAATCCATCCTTACTCAGACCTATAAAGTCCATAATATTGCCGATGATAAGCTCTGGTTGTGCGCACAAGTCCGTGTATCGGATTTGCTGGTATTTAATTCCAAAAGCCTTCAAGACTCTCGCGTTAGTCTTCATTTCTTTTTTCCAGAGCTTAGTTGCTCTTTCAAGCGTCCAAGTATTGTACTTCATTGCCGAATTAATCTGTGCCCTCGGGTCTCTTACTAACCATATAGCATGGAAGTCAAAATTTGGAATTTGTGACAAATAGAAGGCATGGTTGATCACCTTCGAAGAATCCAAGAAGACGCTAGACTGGTGCCTGGATAGGATTGATTGGACGATGGCGATATTGACTTCTTGCTGGGCCTTCACCCGCTTGTGCATAGGTGAAATCCGGTACTTTTCCAGAGACTTGTGGGTTTCATAAGCAATCTTATTTAAGTATTTATTGTCGAAGAGCTTGAATTCTGTGGCATTGTGTTTCAAGGACCTTTCGCTGATTGAAGCCATGACATCTGTCTTGATAGAATTGAGATATTCGCAATCGATGAAGAGTTCTCCACAAGAGCAATGCTTGGCTTTGTGGTGTTGAAAGTCTTTGGCTCGAATCACCTTGTTGTAAAACTTTCTACGCTCACCAATCGTAGATATTTCGGGATGTGTTGACAGGAGAAAGGTTAGGAGGGTGGAACCTGAATAACGCTGTGACAAGATGTAAGCGTATTTTTTCATTGAACAATGATACTAATTATTCTCATAATGCTATTTTTATTCGCTCATGCTATTTAACTCTTTAGATTTTGCCCTTTTTCTACCCATTGTTTTTTTACTGTACTGGTTTATCTTTCACAAGAATATCCAAATCCAAAATGCGCTCCTGCTTTGTGCATCTTACTATTTCTATTCCTGTTGGGATTGGCGCTTTCTTGGATTAATCATAATTAGTACCTGCGTCGACTACCTAGTAGCTCTGACTTTAGATTCGACCACATCAAAGGTACGACGAAAGACCCTCCTTTGGATTAGCATAGTTGTGAATCTTGGTTTCTTGGGTTTTTTTAAATATTACAATTTTTTTCTAGATAGCTTCTTAGATACCTTTCGCCTTTTTGGCAAAGAGATGAGTGCAAGTTCACTTAATGTCATCCTTCCCGTTGGCATCAGCTTTTATACCTTTCAGACCTTGAGTTATACGATAGATGTATATCGAAAGAAGTTTCCTGCTACCAGAAACTTCATTGCCTTTGGTGCCTATGTGAGCTTCTTTCCCCAGCTGGTCGCGGGGCCTATAGAACGTGCCGCCAACTTACTGCCTCAATTCTACAAGCAGAGAAAATTTTCCTATGCCAAGGCTGTCGATGGGATGAGGCAGATACTATGGGGATTATTCAAAAAAATGGTGATCGCTGATTCTTGTGCAGAGTATGCGAACCTAATGTTTGCCAATCCAGGAGAATATAATGGGATGGCACTCCTGCTAGGTGCCTTATTCTTTACCTTCCAGATTTATGGAGACTTCTCTGGCTACTCAGACATTGCAATAGGTACATCGAGATTGTTCGGCTTTAATCTCAAACAGAATTTTGCCTTTCCCTACTTCTCGCGTGACATTGCGGAATTCTGGAGGAGATGGCACATTTCGTTGTCCTCCTGGTTTCGAGACTATGTGTATATTCCTCTTGGAGGAAGTCGAGGTGGCAAATGGAAGCAGGTACGGAACGTTTTTATCATTTTCGTCC
>CAZMYK010000229.1:0-6612 GCA_964570435.1 uncultured Saprospiraceae bacterium
CTGTAGAACCGTCTTCATGAAGGGTGAAACGGTGTGTTTCTGTTCTGATTGTTCGTGCCTTTCTAAAGTAGGCAAGAGCTGGGTGACCCTTTGTTCTCGTATCTTCAAGAATCGGCTTAAGAGAAACTCCTTGCAAAAAACTAGGTTTCTCTAATCCAGCAAGATCGCAAAGGCTAGGAAAGATATCAAGTGTCTCAACGATGGCATCCGTCTTGCTTCCTTTTTTCCCCATCCATGGATAGTGGATCAGCAGGGGGGAATGGAGGGATACTTCGAATAAACTGTGTTTTCCCCAAATGCCGTGCTCTCCTAGGTGCCATCCATGGTCACCCCAAAGCACTACAATGGTGTTCTTATCCGCACCAGTTCTTCTTAATTCTAACATGATTTTGCCCACTTGCGCATCGGCATAAGTCACACATGCAGCATAGTGCCGACGTAATTCATCGGCGAATAGGCTGTCGGTATTAGCATCTTTGCCCCAACGATTGTATCTCTTGAATTCGCCTGAGGGGTGCCAAGTGGTTTTTCCCTCTGGTTTTTCAGGGTGTTCTATGGCAGGAAGTACTGCACTGCGATACTGTTCATAGTATGATTTTGGAGCGCCAAATGGCAGATGCGGTCTAATGATTCCAACTGCAAGGAAAAAGGGCTGCTCATGATTAGAACCTAGGTCTTTAATTTGTTCGAGAGCTTTTTCGACAATCAAGCCATCTGGGTAGATATTATCAGCTCCTTCTTCAGCTTGAAAAACATCCATTTCTACATGATCTTGTCGAATCTCTCCGTGGGCTAGGCCATGCATCATACCTCTTGGATGTTGCCATGACCCCGCAGGCATAAGGTGTCTGTCCCATGCATTTGGCATTTCTAGGACTGTATCGTCATCCCAGTTTTCCCCACCTCTTCCTCCAGGATGATGTGAAACTTTGCCTACTGAAACAGTGGTGTAGCCATTCATTCTAAACCACTCCGGCATGCTTTTCTCTACCTTTTCACTTCCTTGATTTAAGGCCTTCGCTCGAAGGAAGAGGGCATCGTTGGTAGGGGGACCGTATTGTCCGGTGAGTAACGTGTAGCGAGAAGGCCCACAGCTCGGTGCGTTGACATAGTGTCTAAGGAAGGAGACTCCCTTGCTTGCTAGGTGGTCGATATTGGGAGAAGAAATGTAATTGGCGCCAAAACTTTTGAGTTCAGGGCGGAGGTCGTCTATGCAAATGAGCAGAATATTAGGCTTTTGATCTTGAACCCTTCTCCCGCAGGTTGAAAAGACTGCTATTGAAAATAGAAGGAAAGTAATCAATCTCAAGTGTCCCATTTCGAGTGCTTCATTTTTGCGAAATAAGATAGTCTGAAACTTTGAAAAAGGAGTCTGAAGTCATAGACAAAGATTTTTTCAACTTAGAGCTCCAAGACTTTGTCCCACACTTTCTTACTCACTTCCATGCCGTGCATAAGATTGTGGTTTTTCGAATTTAGCGCTCGTTCACCAGGATAGGAAGTTTTCTGGCCTTCAGACATAGGACTAACGTCGTGTGTGAAGCGTATGATTTCATCTAGAAGGCGCTCTTGAAGTGCTTCATCGCGAAAGGTTCGAGGGTGTATACACAGAAAGACCTGTGAAACAGCGGTTTCAAACTTACTTTTAGTAATTCTGTAGGTGGAATTCCCGGCGGAAAGTAGGGTTGCCAAGATATCAAGCACCATCGAAAGGGCCGATCCTTTCCAGTATCCAATAGGTAGTGCACGTTCTGTCTTCAGAATTTTCGCAGGGTCCTTGGACAGCTGATTGTCTGCATCCCAACCGCCAGGGTAGGGTAGTACTTCCCCTCGAAGCTTATATTCATGGATCTTTCCAAAAGAGAACTGTGAAATGGCCATATCGAGAACTACGTGCCCACTTTGTCTCGGAATTGCAACAATGAAGGGGTTGTTTCCCAGCCGGCTTTCTTGACCGCCCCAGGCTGGCATGTTGGCTTGGGTATTGGTGAACATGATCGAGATGCAGCCCTCGTCTGCTGCCTGCCAGCCATAGTAGCCGCCCCTCATCCAATGGTTGGTATTTCTAAGGGCTACTAGGCCCATTCCATTTGATTTAGCCAGTTCCAAAGCCCTATTCGTGCAAGTGATTGCATTCGTGACACCCGGACCGAGATTGCCATCCCATCTTTCTATGCTTCCAAATGATTCCACTTTTTCAGCATTAGCATTTATTTGAATAATCCCCCTTTCTACATAGTCTATGAAGCGAGGGACCCTGTTAATGCCATGAGAATTGACGCCGAATAAGGTGTTTTCAGTATGCACCCTGGCAAGCAATTTGGCCTTTTCGACAGAAAATCGATGTTTGAGAAACAAGGCCTCCAAGACCTCCATCATTTCTGCTTCGTGGATGGATACGATCATAATTCCTAACGTTTTTTCAGATTTACAGCTTTTCACTAGTTTAATCCCAAACCTATCAGCTACCAGGATTTGTGCTAATATGTGAATTTACAAATAAACAATGCCTCTACGTCAGTTAATCGACTTAGAGATTATTTGACTAATCCAGTGATCGTGCAAATGCAGTTATGCCAATCCAAGGAGAGTCACAATAAGTCGCCTTTCTTGCTAGTAGAGCTGGCTATATCATTTGACTTGAATTGAAGGGAAAGCTCACGTGAACTTCAGTCCTAGAAAGTCATTGATTTCTAATCTGAAGAAGAGCCACCACATGGATAAAAATTGCACTGGGTGCCAGAAAACCGGGGATGAGGAAGTAGGGCAAAGAAAGGAAGTCCTTAGAAACTGCTGGTGAATCATAAGCAAAGAGACTTGGATTGTATATCGAGCCCCCGATGATGAAGCCTACGATGAGCACCATTATGATTCCAAGTATATTCCAAGCTGTTAGGATTCCTCTGTACTTAGGAATATTTCCTGCCAGCAAGGTTCCTACGAATACCGCACTAATTCCTATCAAAATGTCAAAGTTGTAACCTTCGAATGTGGCTTCTTCTGGAATAAGGCCCTTGTAGAAAGTGTACAGCAGCATGACCTCTACAAGAATTCGGAATGACTGATAGAAGGTAGTCCACTTTAACGGAATTTGCCCAAATGCTGCATTGTCTCTGTTTCGATAGTAGAAGAGGCCCGTCAGGATGAAAAAGGGAAGGAAGACCAAGAGTGGAAATCTAGGTGGAAGGCCATAATCCTGGATAATTGAACTGGCAGACAAGATCAAGATATAAACGATCCAAATTGAAATCGGAATTAACAAGATGGGGAGATTTAGATCTGAGCCTTGAGTACTTATTTTTTGACTAATCTTGCGGTATCCAATTGCGATTAATATCATCATGACAATACTTAAAACAATATAGCTTGCTTCTAACATCGGATGTAATTTTCTTTTTATGAGGAGGTTACTAGGTTTCTAAATAATTGTGCGAGAGAATCCAGACCCTCCTTTTTTAATTTCTTAGCGCATTCATGCTGGGCTTTTTCCCATTCTGGGATCATGCTTTCGAGCTTTTCTTTTCCCTTTGTAGTAATAGATATCCTTTTCTTTGCCTGGACTCGTATCAACTTTCTTTCAAGCAATCGTTTAAGATTACGATTGACCGTGGATTTCTCCATGATGAGCATGTCCGAGAGATCTACCTGCTTAGGTCTTCCCATCTTGTTAGTGACCATCAGAATCGTGTACTGACTGATACTGATATCGAAGGGAGCAAAGTACTTTCTATATATTCCATTCACTACTCGCTCACAGGCATTGATTCTAGCTGCGGCACATGATAAAGGATCGCAGGCAGCTAGATTTGGATATTTTTCTTGATTCACAATACAAAGATAGGATATAAAAGTTGTAAATACAACTTATATGCTGCATTAAGATCATGAACTCTAGCACAGAGCAGTCTAATTCTTCGAAATTAGGTGAAATATTATCTAGAAATTGTTCTCGTCGATGTCGCGCAATTAGTGCCGTCTAAGGATTTTCCACTCCACTTAGCAGAAAAAAAGCATATGTGATTACTTGATTTTCCACCTAATGTTAAGGTGAATAAGATTTTGTTCATAAACCATGGTCCTCTACAAGTTGTTCGGAAAGGCCATTAAGCTTTTCGATTAATTGGGTGTAGGCCACATTCTTGTTGCGCAATTGGGCCTTACAAGACTGTACAATATTCAAGTATTCATCTGACCTGAAGACTTCCTTATCATCAAAGGTCTTATTATGAGCGTTGTGATTATTCGTCCAGAAAGGTCCGAATCGCTGAACAATTACCTTGTCATAATTATCTTCAAAGGAGTCTACAAAAGTATACTGATCGTAGATCGCTTTGAAAGCTCTTTTTTCAGTTGAATTCAAGAACTTATCCACTGGATAAATATTTCGTAGGGACATGAAGTCTGGAATATCTGATCTGAAGTCAGTAAGGTTAGGAAGACTCCGTGAATATTCAATCACTGTATCGACAAGAGCACCAGGAAAGAGTGCCTTTTCTGAGTTTTCGATCAGCTCTTCATTGAAATTGATATAGTAGCTAAGTTAATCAACTTCTTCTTGGAATTGTTCTACTTGTTCTTTTACAAAGGAGCTCTTTTTTCGTCCATCCTTATAAGTGTCATAGCAACGATCTACCATAAAAGCTATGAGCACACTCACCATAATGAGTACTACTTGCGAAAGATTTTCTCGAAATTTCTTCACCCCACAAAGTATTGATGAAGCTGAAATTACCTAAATCTCTTGAAATGAGTTCAAAATTGCGGAGGATTCTCAACCTCCGCAATCCTAGGTGAAATTTATCTTATAGAGTAGACAAGGGATATGCCTTGGCCACCAGTTCGCAATTGTGCATTACCTTTTTTGAGGTGCAGGTAGGGTATTATATAGGCAATACCTCCACCCACTAAGGATCCTACTAGGACATCAGTAGGGAAATGCTTGCCAGATCTCACCCGATAGTAGTTTTGAATTCCGATTGAGGCTAGACTGATTCCCCAGACTACTTTTCTATACTTCGAGTCAGGAAAGTAGTCACTATAAGTCTTTGCAAAAAAGACAAAACCATAGGCTGTTTTGGCAGCGTCTCCTGAAAAGAAAGAGTCCTCTATGTCACTTCCTTCTATATCTTCTAGGAATTCCGTCCGGAATTCAGTGTCTAGATCTTCTACCTGAATAGCAGAAAGATAGGTGAAAGGTCTGAAGCGATTGGTCATCGCCTTCGACAGAGTTACGAAGCCACCAGTGAGGTAGTATCCTTGGTAGAACATCAGTGCCAACGATGCTCTAGCTCGCAAATTTCCGGGCAGTGCCATCAAGCTGATGGGTATTGCGATGCTGGAAGTATAAACAAAGGGTTTGCCAATATTTTTTGCTCTAGGATTCCAAGTTCCGGCGAACTGCCTATCAATGATATTAATCTGCTCGATGTCCCTTTGAGAGAATTGGCCGACTGTAAACGCATTCTGATCTTCATTCCTTAGTCTGTTTACTCCTAAGCTATATAGCCCTAGGGCACCAGCACTAAGACTTATGTCTTTGGTCCACGACAGTTGATAGGGAGATTCCTTGCTCAAGTAGTCATTGAGCACCTGGCCTAGCATTGTTGTGACAGAAAAAAAGATGATGATTAATGTTGCTTTTGTTCTTTTATACATAACGATAGTTTTTGTTGATGTCAAAAGAACTCCTTATGCTATTATTACGTGATACCTCGAAGGTATTTAGGTGTGCGATTCTGTAGAATTGTACGTTTTTCGAGCCTTATCAGCGAACTGCTTGGGTGTTAATGACTTCTTTAGCTTGAAATGCTTGTAGAAAGTGGACTTAGATTTATAGCCAAATTTCTGAGCAATTCCGTCCATAGAATACTGCTGGCTATCTCTTTGTTGCAGAAATTCGGCAGCCTTCTCGATTCTAATCTCATTGACCAACATTCTGAAATTGCCTCGCTTTAGATTTACTATATGAGAGACCTTATTTGTCGAATATCCTATGTGACTTGCAACTTGCTGCATTGTCAATTCTTGATTTGCGTAAGCTTCCTCTGATCCAATATAACTTAAGAGCTTGTCAAAAATGACCACAGCCTCAGAATCAGGTAGGGCATCATAACTTTTTGATGAGCTGAGATTCACTAGTAGATTTGAGGAGCCCACCAGGACGAAAAGGATGCTTGTTGCAACTGTGAAAATGAAGATTGACTTGAAAGAGTATTCCTCAGGTAAAAACAATACACTAAGCAATGTGAATAAGACTGACGAGATCACAATCCGAATGGTCAGTCTGTGCCAATATCTTGCGGTGGATTTCTTTTTGGCCCGGAAAAGCCGAGGATTTAATAGGTAGAGGAGGAGGGCCATGAATTGAAAAATCATCAAGCCGTCCATGATATCCTCATTGACTAATACAGGTTGCTGGTCAATGAAAGCTAGGCAAGAATTGGAGTGGCCATTATGGATTTCATTAAGGACATAACAGGTCTTGTACTCCAGGCTACTTAGGTACAACGGGGCGAAGTTCAAAAAGGCTGTCAGGGGAAGGATTAGGTATAGCCATTTGTTGCTAGTTTTTTGATCGAGGAGCATCCTCATTTGGAAAAATAATAAGGGAGG
>CAZMYK010000230.1:0-6598 GCA_964570435.1 uncultured Saprospiraceae bacterium
GATGCTCCTTGTATAATTTAGGAAGTGAATCTTATTGATTTACACCTAGAGCTTTTAGTGTTTCCAGGTCAAGGCTTCCGATAGGAAGATTGTTTTCTCTCTGGAATTTAACTAAAGCAGCCTTAGTAGATGGTCCCATCTGGTTGTCAGCTCCTGCTGATCCCAAATCGTAACCTCTTGAAATAAGAGCACTTTGTACTTTTCTAACCAAGTTAGACGTGATATCACTTTCACATACAACTTCTCTCCACTCAGTGAATCCACCCTTCTTAACAAGTTGTCTCTTAGAAACAGTCTTGTATTCCGCTGGAATTTCTGTTGTTGTCGTAGAAGCTGGAGAAACTAATTTCTGGTAAGATCTAGTTTCATATTGAGCTTCAATATCAGACGAGCTTGCAGCAGCCTGATTAGCTAACTTCTGGAAAGATCTGTTCTTAAATTGAGCAGGAATCTCAGTAGTATTAGCACTTGCATCAGAAACTAACTTCTGGTAAGATCTAGTCTGGTATTGAGCAGGCACTTCTGTTGTATTAACAGATGCTGGAGTCAATAACTTTTGGTAAGTTCTTGTCGTGTAAGAATTACAATCAGCAGCAGCAGCTCCATCAGTAATTAATTCTGTTCTTCTGTTAAGTCTTCTACCATCGGCAGTACCGTTAGAAGCGATTGGGTTAGATTCACCCATTCCTTCGTGACTTAGCTTACTAGCATCAACACCTGCAGCAACTAGGGCATCATATACGGCCTTCGCTCTAGCCTTAGAAAGTGCAAGATTCGCATCTTCTGCACCTTGGCTATCAGTGTGACCAACTAGTCTAGCATTAGCGCCATTTGACTTAAGCATGCTTGCAACTCTATTGATCTCAGCTGAAGAACCAGATGTGATAATAGAAGAACCAGATTGGAATTTCACGTCGATTGTTGAACTTGAACCTCCACATGGAGTTTCTGCAACCATCGCATCAGATACCAATGTAGTGAAGCTTCTTGTGCTGTATTGAGCAGGAACTGCAACTGTCGTTGTAGTTGCGTCTTTCACCAATTTTTGGTAAGATCTTGTCTCATACTGAGCAGGAACATCAGCAAATGTTGCAGTTGCTGGAGTAACTAGTTTCTGGTAAGATCTTGTTCCATATTGTGCTGGTACATCAACAGTTCTAGTTGTTGCAGGTGTAACCAACTTTTGGTAAGTTCTTGTCCCGTTCTTTGCATCAACTTTATTCGCAGTAGATGAAGCCGCAGAAGACAACTTTTGGAAAGACCTTGTTTCATACTTAGCTGGCACTTCTACACTTGTTGTTGTTGCAGGAGTTACTAGCTTTTGGTATGATCTAGAAGAATACTGGGCAGGAATTTCGATTGTTTTGACGCAATCACTTCCACTGTCAGTATATCCTTCATCACAACCAACTCTCTGTTGCTTAGATACAGTTCTGTACTGCGCAGGTACCTCAACTAGACACCATACTAAACAATCTTCAGGATCAGCAGAAAGACAATTCTTATCCGCTTTTTTCTTCACCCACTTAGTATCAGCAGGAGAAACTTCGATTTGCTCAGTAACTGTTTCATACTTAGCAGGTCTCTTTTCAATTCTAGAAGACGCTTCCTTTGTTAGTATTTGCTCAGTAACTGTTTCATAAACAGCAGGAACAACTTGTAACGTTTGGTAAGCTTCTTTAACAAGAACTTGCTCAGTAACTGTTTCGTACTGTGCAGGTACCGCTGCAAGAACAGAGTATCCTTCTTTCGTAAGAACTTGCTCGGTAACTGTTTCATAAACTGCAGGAACGACTTCTAGTCGAGTAGATGCTTCTTTCGTAAGCACTTGCTCTGTAACAGTCTCATAAGTAGCTGGAGTAATTGATACTGTTCTGTAAGCTGGTCTCTTAAGAACCTGCTCAGAAACAGTTTCGAAAGTAGCAGGAACTACCTGTAGAGTAGTATATCCTTCTTTTACCATTACTTGCTCAGATGCAGTTTCGAATTTAGCAGCAACACCTCTTAGTCCACCTTCTCTGGTGCTGTTGGTGTTGATTCCGCCACCACCTCCTGTGATAACGTGAGATTTCTCAGCTTCTTTAGAAAGTACTCTTTCAGAGATTGTCTCAAAAGTAGCCGGCACCACACTTAGTGTAGTTGAAGCCTCCTTAGACAAAACTTGCTCAGAAACAGTTTCGAAAGTTGCTGGTACAATAGAAACAGAACTTCCAGCTTCTTTGCTCATTACTTGCTCAGAAACAGTTTCGAAAGTTGCGCTATTAGCATTTAGTGAATTACCAGCTTCTTTTCTAAGTACCTGCTCAGTCACAGTTTCATACTGTGCTGGAACAACGGTAACTCTTTGAGAAGCTTCTTTAGTAAGAATTTGCTCAGTGACAGTCTCGTACTGGTCTGCGATCAGACACCTAGCGTAACACTTACCTGGCTCAGTTGGCGGCATGTCATTGTCTGGTTGTGCATTCATGACATATACGGCCATAAGTAGTATAGCTGTAAAAATGTAATTTGTTTTTCTCATAGTAACATAAGAATTTTTAGAAAGTTAGAAATAAAATAGGGTTGAACTATTTTTGTTAAACATAATTTTAATCGTCTGAGTTTTGAGGTCAAGCTATCTCCTTTGGATAGCTTATATAGTGTTTGTTTATTCTCAAAGTCTGAACCAAATTATTTTCTCCTAGTGAAAAAGGGAGAATTGATTCATCCTTGTAAAGTATTTTAATTTCGTCTTTATCTGTATCGTATGCCAGATTGCTTTCCGTCCCTACGAGTATCAATTGGTCGGCTTCCCGACTAGACAATTGGTACTTGCCCATAACTTTTAGACGTATCGAATCTACATAGTCACATGAAAATTGTTCCCCAGAGAGCTCAATCTTGAATAATCTCCTATTGATCAGGCCCTTAGCGAGGAAATTTAGTGAAAAATTATCAAACGTCACAAACTTTTTAAGTAAACTGTAAATGTCATGATCATCTATGAGTGCATACTTTGAAATAATGTCGCTTGTATTCGATAGGAATTCTTCATGGCTTAATTCTCTCCCTAGAAAATAGGTTAGCGCTTCATTATAAAAATCATGGTCATTTACTTTTAAATGACTCTTCAGCAGTGTCACGAATCGGAGCAACATTTGCTCGCTTATGATGGATGTCTTGTGAAGGTAGACCTGCCAGTACATCAATTTACGCGAAAGTAAGAACTTTTCAACCGAGAATATACCTTTTTCTTCTACTACGATTTCATCTTGACGAACATTTAACATTTTAATGATCCTATCGTAGGAAATAACGCCCTCTGCTACACCAGTAAAAAAACTATCTCGATTCAGATAGTCTAGCCTGTCCATATCTAGTTGACTCGAAACCAACTGGTGCAAAAACTTCCGGTGGTACTGGCCTTTGAAAATTTTGATAGCAAGATCCAACCGTCCTCCAAATTCTCGATTAAGTTCATCCATGAAGGCCAAAGATATCAGCTCATGATGCACCCCTATAAAGAGCCCTTCCAAGGCATGAGAAAATGGACCATGCCCCATATCATGAAGAAGGATAGCAATGCTAACGGCCTCAGATTCCTCCTCAGAGATTTGCACCTCTTTCTCTCGCAAGACACTGATAGCTTGAGTCGTCAAGTGAAGACTACCTAGGGCATGGTGAAATCTTGTGTGCAAGGCTCCTGGATAAACGAAGTGAGAAAGTCCCATCTGCCCAATCCTACGTAGACGCTGAAAGTAAGGATGATTAATGATGTCATACAAGATCTCATGCGGGAAGCTAATGAATCCGTAGACAGGGTCATTAAATATCTTTTTCTTGTTCAAATGAGATGGTCAGTTATCGTGAAATTCGCCGCAAAAGTAATACTTGCTGTCTAATAAACTAGAAAAAAGTAATATATCGATATTTATTAACGTTTCGATCTAGTCCACAAATGGACGCATGGATTTTAAAGTAAAACACAAGTAGATGTCAGGTATAAAAATATTATGGGCGGACGATGAGATTGAGATGCTTAAGCCACAACTCTTCTTCCTCGAAAAAAAGGGTTACCAAGTGGTCACTGTTTCAAACGGTTATGACGCACTCGATGAGTTAAAGGAAAGCAATGACATAGACGTCGTCTTTCTAGATGAATCAATGCCTGGCATTACAGGGCTCGAAACATTGACCAAGATTAAGGAAGTTCTTCCAAATATTCCGGTCGTAATGATTACGAAAAATGAAGCAGAGAACTTGATGGAAGAAGCGATAGGATCGCAAATTGATGACTACCTGATTAAGCCTGTAAATCCAAACCAAATCTTGCTTACCCTAAAAAAGATTGTTGATAATAAGCGCCTAGTAAGTGAAAAAACTGCATCGGATTATCAACAAGAATTTCGGAAAATTCTAATGGATATCAATAGTGGATTAGATGTCGAAGGTTGGGTAGATACGTATAAAAAGATTATTAACTGGGAACTGAAATTAGATGAGTCAGAGGTAGACCAAATGCAGGATATCCTTTCAATGCAGAAGAATGAGGCGAACAGTGAGTTTTCTAAGTACGTAGTAAGAAACTATGAAAGCTGGCTAGACGGAAGTGGTCCCATCATGTCGAATACCTTGATGAGGAAAAAGGTTTTTCCACAACTTGCCGATGATCGTCCTACAGTTATGTTGCTCTTAGATAATCTGAGATATGATCAGTGGAGGATGATAGAACCTGCTCTTACAGAGCTATTCAAGAAGGAAGAAGAAGACTACTTCTTTTCAATCTTACCTACCTCCACACAATATTCAAGGAATTCAATTTTTTCGGGATTGATGCCATTGGAAATACAAAAAATGCACCCTTATTGGTGGCTGAATGACAATGAAGAGGGAGGCAAGAATCTTAAAGAGAAAGAACTCCTAGCAGATCATATCCAAAGAGTCATGAGGAAGCCGGTAAAGACGGAATATATCAAGGTTACGAACACCTACTATGGGAAAATGTTGGAGGATAACATTCAAAATTACATCCAAAGTGATCTCACAGTGATTGTTTATAACTTCATTGACATGCTCTCGCACGCAAGAACCGAAATGGAAGTACTGAAAGAGCTTGCTAGGGACGAAAAAGCATACCGCTCATTGACAGTTTCTTGGTTCAAGAATTCTCCACTATGGACCGCTCTTCAGAAAATTGCAGAAAAGAATGTGAAATTGATTGTTACAACGGACCATGGCACCATTAGAGTAAGTCAGCCTTCTAAAGTTGTAGGCGATCGGGAAACTACAACGAATTTGAGGTACAAGGTTGGTCGAAATCTGAAGTATGAGAAAAAGGATGTCCTCGAATCGGTAGACCCTCATGCCTTTGGTCTTCCAAAACCCAACGTAAGTTCAAGATTTATTTTTGCCAAGGCTGATAAGTTTTTCTTATATCCTAATAATTACAATTACTACAATAACTTCTACACTGACACCTTCCAGCATGGCGGTATTTCTCTAGAAGAAATCATTTGCCCTGTGGTCACTATGAACTCGAAATGACCTTACGCCTGCTGTTGTATGAGGTCTCTAGTAATCACATTGAACCTGACTATCAGCATGATGGCGGAAGCTGTGAGAGAAATTAGTAGGCCTAGCCAGATGCCAACTGCTCCCAGCGAAGTATGAAATCCAAGAAGGTAGCATGCTGGGAAGCCAATAATCCAGTAGGCGATGAAGGTAAAAATCGTTGGTTTCTTGACATCCTGTAATCCTCGTAGGCCTCCCAATACAACTGCTTGAAAGCCATCTGAAAGCTGAAACAAGCCTGCGATCACAATTAAAGAGGAGGCGATTCGGACTACCTCAGCATTATCAATATATATCCATGGAAGGACATCTCGTAGTAGCACAAATCCTAAGGCGAAGGCAAGATCTATGATGAGCATCAGGAGAAAGACAGAGAATCCGATCCTACGCAATTCAGGATAGTTCTTGAGACCCTTTTGATTCCCGACTCTAACCGTTGCGGCTACTCCAAGGCCTACAGCAATCATAAAGGTCATAGATGCAACGTTTAAGGCAATCTGGTTGGCAGCCTGCTCATTGACGCCAAGCATTCCAGCCATAAGGACCGCAGCAGTAAAGATTGAAACTTCAAAGAACATTTGAAGTGCAGTGGGGTAGCCTAGGTTAATTATCTTTCTGATCATTGAGCCTTTGAGATTCGAAAAAGAGAATTTACGTAGGTAGTCTTTAAAGACGGGTCGGGTCCTGAATATATAAAAAATGAAGGCAAGCATAAATATTCTAGAAAGCAGCGTACCCAACCCTGCGCCAATAATTTCAAGCCTCGGAAAAAAGCCATAGCCATAAATAAGTAGGAAATTTAGAATCACATTGAGAATATTTCCTACTATCGCTGCTTGCATAGCAAATTTTGTATGCGATAGACCATCTGCAAATTGCTTAAAACCCTGAAAAATCATTACAGGTATCATCGAATACGCAATTACTTCATAATACGGAATTGCCAACTCAACAACCTCCATAGGTTGTTTCATATAATACATTAATGGTTTACACAACAACAACAAACCACAAACAACTTTACCTGAGGCCTCTCTTCCCGGCAGAC
>CAZMYK010000231.1:0-6595 GCA_964570435.1 uncultured Saprospiraceae bacterium
CAGAAGTCCAGAGATGAGCGAAAAGACCAATCTTATGTCCTTTGGGGATTGTCTCAAGAATGTATGTCTCGTAGCAAGTTTCCATTAGGACCTTACATTAAGGAAGAGGTCAGACAGATGGCCTACGATTGGGGTTATGAAGAATTATCCAAGAAGGCAGAAAGCTATGAGATTTGCTTCGTCCCGGATAATGACTATAGAGGTTTCTTAAAGAGAAGGCTCCCTGACCTACAAGAACAAGTCGCTGGTGGAAGTTTTGTCAACAATAATGGGGAAGTAGTAGGCACACATGAGGGCTATCCTTTTTACACGATCGGGCAGCGGAAGGGACTTGGTATGGCCTTCGGTAAGCCAATGTACGTTACTGAAATACAAGCTGAATCCAACACCGTCGTATTAGGTGAGGTAGCTGACTTAATGAGAAATGGGATGATGGTAGGTAAGATTAACCTGCAGAAGTACAAAGAATTAGATTCTCCTATGGAATTGATTTCTCAAGTGAGGTACAATGACCCTGGAGTTCTTTCAACTGTAGAGCAGATTGGGAATAATATACAATCTGAATTTCATGCAAATGTCAGAGGAGTGGCTCCTGGTCAGTCAGCGGTATTTTATGAAGGTGAAGATATAGTCGGAGGAGGCATAATTTTATCTTCTTTAAAGCAATAATGTTTTTTTATGCTCGGTTCTAAGCTTATGAATAGTTATCACGTAGTCCTTCTTTTCGCCATCTTTCTTGTGCTTTCTTGTGAAAAAAAGACAACGATTGAAGACTTTGACGAGGCTAAGTTTGGTTACGACTACTTCCCTTTGGAAGTAGGGAAGTACTGGACATACCATGTTGACTCCACAATCTACGATGATGAAGGGGCAACGGTTGTTAATTCTAGCTCGCTTATTCGTGAGGAAATCGTAGAGAAATTTGAAGACCTAGTTGGAGATGAGATCTATCGCATAGAGAGATCATGGAGAGACAGTGACTCTTCGTCTTGGAAGGTTACGGATGTCTGGGCTACTTACAAAGATAAAGATCGGGCATACCGCACTGAGGAAAATTTGAAGTTCATAAAATTTGTTTTTCCTGCCTTGGAAGGAAGCCGGTGGGATGGAAATATCTTCTTCGATGAATCAACCGTGATTACCGTTCTGGGAGAAAGTTTGAAGATGTTTAAGGGCTGGGATGATTACGAAATATTAGAACTGGATGTTGCGGAAGAACTTGGCGGTCAGAATTACCAAGAAGTAGCAACCGTTTTGCAGACCGATGATGAAGAGGGGAATACCGTAGAACGGCGTTTTGCTCTTGAGAAGTACGCAAGAGGTGTGGGGCTCATTTACAAAGAATATATAATTCTAGATACCCAAAGCCAAGAACAAGACAAACCTTGGTTGGAGAAAGCCGAAAAGGGATTTGTTTTAAAACAGACATTGATTGAACATAACTGAGTACTTCCCAGAATATACAGAGGTAGGATATGCTAAAAAATCCTATGGAGTTCATGGAGCTTTAAGAATGCACATCCATGATGACTTCGAATCCTCTCTTGCCGAGGCAGAGCATTGTTTCTTCTTGTTGAAAGGTTGCCTCGTTCCTTACTTCATTGATAAATACGAATCCGGACAGATCAAGTTTGAAAGCTGCAACAATCCAGAAGATTGTAAGTCCATCGTATCTAGGTCCATCTACCTTCATAAGTCACAGATTCATGCAATTGAAGAAAAGGAGGCAGAGTCATTTCAGAAAGTAATTGGCTTTCAACTCCTGAATGCGGAAGACGAATCTTTGCTTGGCAGCATTGTGGCTGTTGAAGAATTCCCTCAGCAAGAGATGGCAATTGTGGAATCTGAAGCCAATGAATTTATGATTCCTCTTAATGTCCACAATGTCAAGGCTGTCGATCTGGAACGAAAGATTGTCTACATTGAAGTGCCCGATGGTCTATTGGAACTTTAACCAGGTCCTACAATTCAGCTTTTTTATGAAGTCTAAGTCTTCTCAATAATTCAATGCTAGTCCCTTTTTATATGCAGTGATAATTGGCACACAAGTGATGTTTTTTTAATTTAGAGTGAATAATGGCAAAGGAATTTTATCAGAAGCCATAAGAATCATCAGCTTAGAAATAAAAATTATGAAGGATTAGCAAAGCAAATTCAAGTAATTTTTAGGATAAGATGACGATTTAGATGGCATTGATGGCCAATGTCATTCTAAATCCATCTACTTCGTTAATTTTCATCCGATTTAGCTCCACTAAACTGAATAAAAATTAACTCGTAAATGAATTTATGAGCGCCATCTGATTTTATTCCTTTATCCACTATTCACGTTAATTTAGCATCAGACTAACTTCTTAGCCATGAAAGAACTTTTCCTTGCAATTTTCCTACTCATTCCATATCTCACATTTGGCCAAGAAAAGCAATTAGATGAAATTATTAGCGGGCTGGACCTTAGACAGGACACGGTAGAAGCTGTTTTTCGCTGGGTGGCCGAAAACGTAAGCTATGATGTAAGGATGAAGGACAAGATCATCGAAATGAAGAGAAAGCGCGTAAGTAGGAAGGGCGAT
The DNA here is from genome assembly GCA_964570435.1 of uncultured Saprospiraceae bacterium. Lineage (GTDB taxonomy): Bacteria > Bacteroidota > Bacteroidia > Chitinophagales > Saprospiraceae > Portibacter. Next base: position 2,574 of record CAZMYK010000231.1, read on the forward strand.
CGATCCTTGCGCGAAGAAGAAATATTAAAAAATGTGCTAGATCGAAGAAAAGGAGTTTGCCAGGATTATTCAATTTTGTTCAACGCCCTACTTCATCGTCTTAACTTCGAAAGTGTTGTTGTGACTGGATATACGCAAGATCAAAAGGGAAGTATAGACCAAGCAGCTGGACACGCATGGAATGCTGTCAAAGTAGGAAACGAATGGCAACTCTACGATGCGACCTGGGCTTCCGGAGTAGTTAATTCAAAGGACAATTTTGTTCAATCTTACTCTGAAAAGTGGGCCAAGGTGGCACCCTCAGAAATGATTTTGACGCACATGCCCTTTGACCCTATATGGCAATTCTTAGAAGATCCATTGACCTATGATGATTTTAAGGTGCAGAATTTTGAGAAGGTAGGCGAAAGACCGTCGAATCATACAAAGCTTGTTAATGATTTCTTAGATAAGGAGGACGGCGATCAAGCCTTGGTATCACTTGAAAGGTCCAGAAATATGGGAAAGCCGAATCGCTTAGTGATTCGATGGCAATCGTACAGGAAATTAGAGATAGGTGCCTATGGGAAAATGGACAAGGCGAAGGAATTCCAGGAAGTAGCCCGTGACTTGAACGTGATGACCGACCAATTCAATGAGTATATCTCAGCAAAAAACAATCAATTTAGATCCGCAGACTACAACTTGGAACATGCCTCCGTCACTATGTCCGACCTAAAAGTAAGATGCGATAACTACAGGACCTTCTTTGAAACCACACCAACCAAGGGTGCTGACGAAAAGAAATTCGTAGCAAGTTCTCTAAGCCAGGTGAAAAATTTTCAAAAGATCATTAACAACGAAGTGGCCTACCTAGAACGGCGCATCCAAAAGTGATGTTTACTTAGGATCTGATTGCCACATAATGTTCATGATTTTCCAAGTACCATCGACCTTGCTAAGGTGCATGAAGTCAATGCCCCATTGGGCGGTCAATTTTGCTGATGCAGTCTTGTTGTGTACTTCGTAAATTTCGATCAGTCGTGGACTTTCTGAGTTGGCTTGGTCTCCTTTTTGGTTCCAAGTGCCAGCTAAGTCATACAACTGTTGGTAGGTCATAGGGACGTGGTTATAGGCTTCGTCTTTATAGTCATAGTATCCAATCTTATGCAAGCTGGTATCTACACTTCGTGCAATTCGATCTGGGGCAACATCGTACAATCCCAAGACATAATCTTCGACTGCTGCTAAAACCAATTCATTGTCAGTTTTGCCATTTTCTTGGGCTTCAGAAATATTGAATACGCAGGATCCTAAAACTGCTAGAATCAAATATCTAAGGATTGGAAAGGAATATTGCATGACTTTTCAAGTAAGTTACATAAAAAAAATCTTGACATCACAAAGCTTATACTTGTTTTCTGAATATCACGCTGCTTCATGCACCGAAAAACTATTAGCAACCGCAATAAGAATATATGAGGATAGTAGGACGGCCAAACATAAGGTCGGCTCGAGGAAAGCACAAATGAGGCCGATTACCGCAATTATTGCAAAATAGACTTTGATCTTAGTTTCTCCAAATTGCTTGAACGAGAATAGTTTAAATGTTGACACATTAAGGGACGCTAGAAGACTTGCAGTCAGTAGGTAGATCCAGAAAAACTGGCCCATCCAAGGTAGGAGATCTCTTGCATATACTAAGCCGCAAAGTAGCAAACCAGTTGCTGGAATTGCAAGCCCTTCAAAGTAGCTAGATTTACTTTCAGAGACATTGAATCTAGCAAGCCTAATGGCTCCGGCAAGCACGATGAAGATTGGTCCAAGGAGATACCACCATTGACCAGAAATTGCAAAGGCCTTATAAAACAAGATCGCTGGCGCTACTCCAAAGCTGACTACATCAGCTAGCGAATCCAACTCGCCTCCGATTTTTGAGCTAACACTTAATATTCTAGCAGAAAGGCCATCGAATACATCAAAAATGCCTCCAGCAATAACCAAGTAAACTCCTAGTTCCAGATCATCCGTCATGATCGCAAGGAGGCCACAGGTGAGATTGAGGCAGGTGAGCAGGTTCGGGATATTACGCTTAATCATAGCAAAGGCAAGTTAGTTAAAAATACTACTTACTGCTACTTAGCTCCACCTCTAGCTCAATGACCTGATCATTTCTATTGATTCGAATACTTACAAGATCTCCAACCTTGTACTTTTCCAGAGCAAGGATTAGGTCATTATTTGAAGCTACCTCTGAATCACCGACTCCCACAATGATGTCACCTAATTCTATATTACCATTGCGATCGCGTGAGGTTCCTCGCAATCCCGCTTGGTCAGCCCCACTTCCCTTGGTAACGTTAATGATTAAGGCACCTTGGAGGTCTAACCTATCAGCCACCTGCTGGTTGGTCAGTAATTCAACACCAAGGATGGGTCTTTGTATTCGCCCGTGCTTAATTAAGTCTGGAACTGCCCACTTCACAACGTCGACTGGTATCGAAAAGCCGATTCCTGCACTTGCGCCTGAGGGACTATAGATTGCCGTATTGACACCTATCAACTGTCCTTTTGAATTAAGTAAGGGCCCACCTGAATTCCCAGGATTGATAGCCGCATCTGTCTGGATAACCTCTCTGATAGGACGACCGGATTGCGAGTTTATTTCTCTACCCAGGGCACTTATTACTCCTGTCGTTAAAGTGTAGTCTAAACCAAACGGGTTACCAATGGCATAAACGGATTGCCCTACCCGCAAGCTTTCTGAGATTCCAAGAGGAAGTGCTGCTAATTCTGATCCATCGTAGTCTATTTTAAGAACAGCTAGGTCTTTTTCTGGGGCAACACCAATTAATTCGGCAAGATAACTCGTTTGATCTGCAAATGTGACTCTGGCACTTGACGCACCCTTCACTACGTGATAGTTGGTAATGATATGTCCCTTATCATCCCATACAAAACCCGAACCTGAGCCAGCTGGTACTTCTTGTTCATTTCTTGACCAATAGTCTCTGCGGAAGGTACTTGTAGTTATAAAAACTACCGACGGCACTGCTTTATCAAAAAGATTAATGGTTTGCATTTCAGTTGGAAGCAAATCCGATACTATGCCTGTGGAAACATCGGAAGGCACTTTTGCCAGAGCTTCTTGATGACTTTCGTGAATGTCCTCCGTTGCTGTTGTGTCACTTGCACTACTCCAAGCGGTCCCAATCAAGAAGCCAATTAATATTAATAAAAGAGATAATATAATTCTACCTACGCTTTTCATATCTTACAAATATATTTGCCAAATTTAAAGTATAAAAATAAATTAACGAATGGCCTCAGCATTTCATTATTTCAATGACCAGTTTGTAGAGAAAGATAAGTGCTTCATGCATGTCACTGATCTAAGCATCCAAAGGTCATTTGCTGTCTTCGATTACTTCCTATTTATCGCTAACACACCCTTGTATATTGATGACTATATCAGCAGATTTCGTAACTCTATAAGGAAAATGGGAATGGAATTTCATCTGAAGAACAGTGAAGTGAAAGAGATTGTTGCGGACCTAATAGGTCGAAATAATACAGACCAAGGAGGTATCAAGTTTATCTACACAGGTGGATATGCCCCCAATGGATATGATGCAACAAAGCCCAATTTTCTTGTGATGCATATGGCCTTTCCCATAATTCCTGGAATTCACTACGAGAAAGGAATCAAGTTGCTATTAGAAGACTATATCAGGGACTTCCCTTCGGCAAAGACTACCGACTACTTTTTTTCACTAAGTGTGAAAGAAAAGATCAAGCAGAAGGAGGCGTTTGACATTCTTTACCATAAAGATGGCTTGATTAGCGAGTCATCTCGTTCGAATTTCTTTATAATTGATAAGGAGGGTATCCTTACCACTACTAAGGATGAGATCCTTTATGGCATTACCCGAAAGAAACTCCTAGAGGCCTGTCTGGGGAAGGTGCAAGTAGTAGAACGTAACATTACAGTGGAGGAACTCAAGACCTGCCAAGAGGCCTTCCTAACATCATCTGTGAAGAGG
>CAZMYK010000232.1:0-6590 GCA_964570435.1 uncultured Saprospiraceae bacterium
TATAAATTTTTAATAAGTAAGGGTCAGACAGTGGCCTTCATTCTAGGAGCTGGAATATCAATCCTTTTTGGAGTGGTTTGCTACATGGGAATTAAGGATCGAAGTTTGGCAGAAATGTCTATAGACTCACTAATTGAGACAGACATTTTCAATTTTGGAATCAAGGCAGCAATTGGCCTAGTCGTAGCTGCAGTAGTTATCCTATTAATATTTGCCATCCTAGGACTGTTTACAAATTTTAAGGGGTCCTTGAAGGTGATTCTTGGATTGGCCGTTATTGCGGGGCTGTTTGGAATATTTTATGCTATTAGCCAACCGGAAGAATCTGGTATTTTGGTAAGATTAGCGCAAGAATTTGATATAACTGATAGCATAAGCAAATTTATATCAGCGGGGATCAAGACGACAATAACTCTTCTAGGCTTAGCGCTAGTAATCTGGGTATTTTCCGAACTAAGAAACGCACTTAAATAGAATATTATGGGTAGAAAAAAACCACCTGAGATTAATGCAAGTTCGATGGCGGATATCGCCTTCCTCCTACTAATATTTTTCTTGGTAACTACTACGATAGTCGAAGATAAGGGTGTACTAGTTAAGCTACCGCCATGGTCTGAAGAACCTCCTGAGATTCAGAAAATGAATACGAGGAATGTTTACTCAGTCTTGGTCAATGCAGAAAACCAACTTCTTGTTAGAGGTGAGCCGACTTCACTAGAGACGCTGAGAGAGAATACTAAAATTTTCATTTCTAATCCTCAGAAGCTTGAAAATATGGCGGAAGATCCTAGAAAGGCAATTGTCTCTCTTAGGAATGATAGGGGAACGAATTATGAAACCTATCTCACAGTCTACAATGAATTAAAGGCTGCTTACAATGAGCTGAGAGATGAATTGGCGAATCGTCGACATGGCAAGGACTTCGAATTTTGTGCAAGAGATCAAAGAGACGCTATTAGATCCGAATTACCGCTTGTAATTTCTGAAGCTGAACCGACGAATTTCGGTGAGGAGTAATTATTGTTAATTTAATAAAAACCTATAGATATGGGAATGTTTAGTAGCAAGAAGGGCAAAGATATGCCAGCTATTTCGACTGCCTCTTTGCCAGACATTATCTTCATGCTTCTGTTCTTCTTCATGGTAGTAACAGTTCTTAGAGATGCTGAATTGAAAGTCAACGTAAATACGCCAGCAGCTTCGGAGCTAACAAAGCTAGAAAAGAAGTCCTTGGTAAATTATGTCTACGTCGGAAGACCTATGAAGAAGTGGCAAGCTACCTATGGTACTAGTCCTCAAATTCAGCTTGGTGACAAGTTTGCGGCTGTGGATGAAATTCCACTCTTCTTAGAGAACCACAAGATTACTGTACCGGAGGTTCAAAGACCTGGAATTACGTCCTCTCTTAAGGTTGATGGAAATGTGACGATGGGGATTGTTTCAGATGTGAAGACAGCATTAAGAAAGGCGAACCAGCTAAAGGTTAACTATTCAGCAAAGTCTAGTAGCAAGTAGAAGAGAGACTTCATAAGGAAGAAATATATAAACCCAGAGTGCAACATGCATTCTGGGTTTTTTTGTGGCCACAGTCGTAGTTCAGCATTAAGCAGACGAAGAGTTATTTTATTGAGCCTATAGAAACAGAATGATGGGGCCCATGAAGTTAAGACTGAGACCTTACTTTCGGATATTCAGCACAACTGTGAGTGGTTATAAATGATTTAATATCAATTAATTAAGACGTATTTGGAGGCAACGTGAAGCCCAGTTTTTTACTTAGGTCCCTAGAAAACGAGATAATTAAAGGCATTGAGAGAGGATACGCGAATTTCAAATGACCCAAGTTCATTCTACCAGAAAATGAGACGAATGTCAAAGGATGATTTGCACTGAAACAGATCCTGGCGAAATTCTTCCTCAAAGTGCTTTAAGCCCTTTGCAGGAGCAATTGGAGGAGAAGTGAAATGGGAAGGTACTAAGCTTTACTTCTGAATGTACCTGGCTAGCAATTCCAAGGATCTAACTTCTTGACTGACGAAGTCTACCATAATCAGCCGCCGTAGTGCAATAAAGTCACCTTAATCGATCCATAGACTTTACCAACTTCTCATCCTTTCCGATAAACCTATTTGCGAGCAAGGTAAAAATGATCACTAGAATCGGCAGACCTAGGCCTATTTGCTCATTGATGTTAGATGTCAAATCTGATTGGTCATCTTGGAAAACCAACAACAAAGCGACTATCATTGTAAGTATGCTTAGTGTTAGTACTCCATATCCTAGTTTCTTTTGAAGAGGACGATTCTTGAAGAGGAAGATTGCTACCAGTGCGAGAATTCCTCCCAAACACGTTAGGCCGATAAGAATTGGATTATCAAAGATATTGTAGACCTTATCCTCAAAAAGACCGGCCATCTCTGAATCACTTGTAGCCAAGGGAAGGCCGAACAAACCGAAGAACGATGCAGAACTAAGGAATAAGAAAATGGATTGTACTCTTTGAATCATATTCTAGTATTTTGCGTCAGCAAAAGTAGTTAAAGTAAATTTATTTGATTTAAGATTACTATGGGATTTCAATATAGTTTTTGGGAAAAGGACTCATTTCTTAAAGATTGCGACTATCTAGTGGTGGGAGGAGGCCTAGTGGGAATAAATTCTGCTATTTCCTTGAAGGAGGCGAGGCCTGAGGCGGATGTTCTGGTCCTTGATCGAGGTGTACTTCCTTTAGGTGCGAGTACAAGAAATGCTGGATTTGCTTGCTTTGGGAGTGTCACAGAGCTCTTGGATGATCTTGAAAAGATGGACGAAGACGATGTCTTAGGTCTTCTTAGAAGGAGGATAGAAGGACTTAATTTTCTTCGAAGGCGAGTTGGTGATGCCAACCTAGACTACGCTAATGTCGGAGGCTATGAGGTTTTTGATCAGGGAGATGATGTTCGTCTGAAGTACACTGACTTTATAGAGGATGTGAATGCAAAGATTACTTCCCTAACAGGAAGGCAGGATACGTTCAAGATTGTCAGTCGAGATTTTGGATTTCATGGTTTTAACAAGACCTCTATATTTAATCAATATGAGGGTAGTATACACCCTGGGAAGATGATGCAAGAGCTCTGTCAGATCGCCTTAAAGAAGGGGGTTAGGCTAGTGCAGGGTCTGGAAGCAAAGGAGATCCTAGATCATGGTGATCATGTGGAAGTGGTCTTAGGTCAAGGGAAGATTCTTGCTCGAAAGCTAGTGGTCTGTACAAATGGTTTTACCGGTGATCTTTTTCCTGAATTACTCTTGAGACCTGCTAGAAATCAGGTTCTAGTTACTGAAGAGATCTCAGGGCTTAGGATGAATTCCTGTTTCCACTATGACAAGGGTTATACCTACTTTAGAAACATAGGTCAAAGAGTCTTGATCGGTGGTGGGAGGAACCTTGATTTAGAAAATGAATCTACTACGGAGTTTGGACAGACTGAAAAGATTGACAACTACTTAGTACAGAGCCTTGTACAGAAGATTGGCCTTCCTGCTAATACGAGAATAGAACATCGTTGGTCAGGAATCATGGGAGTGGGAGATGAGAAATTACCAATTCTGAAAAAAAAGGGTGATAATATTATATTTGCACTTCGACTTGGTGGTATGGGTGTTGCCCTAGGTTCAAAATTAGGACATGATGCTGCTAAAATTTTGTTAAGAGACACCACGTAACGCAGAGATAAGCGTTTTCATACAATGAAGTATTTCTGGATCATCTTAGTACTTACAAGCTCTACACTATGGCTCCATGGTCAGGAAACTCAAGATACCTCTACGAGCTCAAGGATCATTGTTGAGATTGCCGATAATTTTCGCTTCGTCAATGAAGGAGATGAGGGTATCAAGTACTTGAACGGAAATGTGCGAATGTACCAAGATAGTACCTTTATGTATTGCGATACGGCAATCTTAGCAGGAAATGAATTGACTGCCTACGGCAATGTGGTTATTATTCAAAATGACACTGTGAACGTTTTCGCAGATTCACTAATCTACGATGGCGATGCAAAGTTGGCCACCTTGTACAACAATGTAATCCTTCAGAGTAAGGCAAGAGAATTGTACTCAGATTTTTTGATTTATGATATGAAAACAAAGGTAGGAAGCTACACTGAAGGAGCCCTACTTAAGAATGAAGGGACGGAAATCAAGAGTAGGGAGGGGCGCTACTTCGTCGACGAGGAAAAGGTCCGCTTCTATCAGAATGTAACTGTCGTAAATAAGGGCTTCCAACTTTGGACAGATTCCTTGGAGTATGACAGTGAGGAGGACGTTACTTACTTTCTCGGACCGACAAGAATAGACCAAGATAGCTCTCAAATATATTGTGAGGATGGATTCTATGACATTGAGAACGAGTTGGCAGAATTTCGAGAGAATGCTGAGTACATACAGGGTAAGAAGGAGGTTAGTGGAGACTTAATAAAGTATGATGCAGCTCAAAAATTAGTACTAATTGCAGGAGGAGCAGTCTATAAGGAAGAAGACAAGTTGGCTGTTGCAGATACGATTACCTACTTTGAAGACACAGAGGATACTAGATTAAAAGGCAATGCATCTTTTAAAGACAGTGAACGCAGTGTGGTGGGTGACGATATTAAGTACAATACAAAGTCTGAATCCTTCGAAAGCGAGGGGCGATCTACGATCGTTGATTCCTCTACTATTCTTACAGCTGATAAAATTAATTTTTCCCAGGAAGCAGACTTTGGAATTGCTCGGGGAGACGTCGAACTGGTAGATACTGCCTCGCAGATAACCATATTTAGCGAAACCATGGAGTACAAGCAGGGAGAGAATTATTCAAAGGCTTATAACACTGATGGTAGTCGTCCAATGATGCAAACCATCTTGGAAGGAGACAGCATGTTCCTAAAAGCAGACACCTTGTTTAGCTATGAAATTCCTGATTCTGCAGAGGATAAGACCTTGCTGAATGCTTTCAATCGAGTAAAGATATTCAAATCTAATTTCCAAGCGTCTTGCGATTCGATGAGTTTTAACACTAGAGATAGTGTTCTTTCAATGTACAATGATCCCATAATATGGTCAGATTCTTCGCAATTTACAGCTGATACGATCGACATCTTCCTCAAGGATGAGCAGATTCATAGGGTAGAACTCAAGAGCAAAGCCTTTATTATTAATACTGAAGATTCCTTATTTTTTAACCAGATTAAGGGGAAGTTTGTGGATGTTTTCTTTGTAGATAGTGCAATAGATTCAATGAGCGTTGTGGGGAATGCAGAGTCTGTATATTTCATGATAGACGAAAATGACGCCTACATAGGAATGAATAAGTCCATTTGCTCGAAAATGAGTTTTACCTTCGAAAACAGCGATCTGAAAGACATCCTCTTCTATGTTAATGTCAATTCAAATTTGATACCCATGAAGGATGTGAATCCTACAGAGACGTTAGACGGATTTAATTGGCAACCGAAGATTAGACCAAAAGTAAAAGAAGACCTTTGATGCGACCAATTATTTACTTACTACTGATTGTCTTGTGCACCTATTCAGTGTCTGCGCAAGCAGATAGTGCAGCAAACTCTGATGCGCTTCTTTCAAAAGCTATTTCCAATTACGAAGAGGGGAATTTTTCTGAGGCATTGAGATTATATGAATCTCTCCTTGCTACTCAAGAGTCACCTGAGCTCTTCCATAACCTCTCCCTGGCCTACTTTAATAACGGGGAACTGGGAAAAGCAATCTTGTATATGGAGCGTGCATTGAGACTTGACCCCTTGGACGAAGACATTAATAAGAATCTTAATCTGCTGTACGAAAATGTAGAATCTGATGTGCAGGACTTGCCCCCTTTTTTTATTTTAGCATGGAGCAATGCAGTAGCACGTTGGATGCAACCTGGGATATGGACCTTCTTCCACCTCCTTTTGCTAGTGGCTGCTATTGCCTTAGTTTATTTGTACTTGATTAAGAACTATGATCTTGGTCTTCATTTTTACTACATCAGAGGACTAATCATAGGCCTTTTTGTATTTTCGTTGATAACCCTTGCCCTTGCCTATAACGCCCATCGGTTGCAAATTGATGATACTTATGCCATTGTGACCCAAGATGATACACCAATTAGGGCTGGGGCTGAATCAAATAGTCAAGAAATTGGTCAGCTGAAAGAGGGACTAAAGGTTGAAATCCAGGATGAAATTGCTGACTTCTTTAAGGTTCGTTTGGGCGACTACACCGAGGGCTGGTTGGAAAAGGTGAGCGTCACCAGGATATAGCAAGTTAGTTTCTTGGTTTAAAATCATTTTCTGTGTTGATATGGTAGATCGTTCCATAACCCCTGCAAGTGGGGTGAATAAATTGCAATACAATCATGAAACTAGAGACTTTTGCATCCTTCTTATTGATATTAGCACTACCGCTCACTACTTATACGCAAGTCAAGGCAGTTGAGGAAGACCTATGGAGAGCTGTAGGAGAGATGAGCTTTATGTTGAATAGCTCGGGTGAATTTCATAGGTGGTGTTGATCCGTTTGATTACCTATTAGCAAGAAAGAAGAATCAGTCCTATAACCGGCTATATGGT
>CAZMYK010000233.1:0-5119 GCA_964570435.1 uncultured Saprospiraceae bacterium
CCTGGTAGTAAGACAAGGGCGGTCGATAAGAAAAAGGAAAAGATGGACGTTGCAGTCTCTGTTGATGAAAGAGCAAGAGAAAAGCCAGTCAAGCGTAATATGTTCAAGGAAGAGCAGGCCGTAAAGGAAGCGCCTAAAAGGGTTCTAGCAGAAGCCAAGGTAGTTGCGATTGAAGAGGACCCAATCGCTGCAGATGAACAAGTGATCATTGGAGACTTGGAGAATGGGATGAAGTACTATATTCATAAGAATCAGAAACCGGAGAATAGGGCTGAGCTAAGACTTATTGTAAATGCGGGGTCTATGCAAGAAGACGATGACCAGTTAGGGGTCGCTCACTTTGTTGAGCATATGGCATTTAACGGTTCCAAAAATTTTGCAAAGAATGAACTGGTTGACTTTCTCGAAAGTGTGGGGATGAGATTTGGTCCAGATCTAAACGCTTATACCAGTTTTGATGAAACTGTCTATATGCTACAAGTCAGAACTGACAGTATGGAACTCTACGACAAGGGGCTCCTAGTATTGTCCGATTGGGCCTCTGGAATTTCCTTCGACGAGGAAGAAATCGACAAGGAAAGGGGAGTGGTGACATCGGAGTGGAGGACCAGGTTGAGTGGTGAGCAAAGGATGCAGCAAAACTACTTTCCAATTATGTACAATGGTTCTAGATATGCAGAGCGACTTCCCATAGGCACGCCCGAGATTATTAACAATGCAGATTATGCGACAATTAAGAGGTTCTACAAGGATTGGTATCGAACAGATCTGATGGCGATTGCCGTTGTAGGTGACGTAGATGTTGAAGAAACTGAAAGAAAGATCAAAGAAATGTTCTCCACAATACCTCCGTCTGAATTTAAACGGGAGAAGGAAGACAACGTTGTTCCCAAACACAAAGAAACTTTAATTTCTATCAATTCTGATAAGGAAGCCGCATTTACAGGAGTCAGGTTAATGTACAAGCACGATCATATTGATGTCAAAACGGTAAGTGATTATAGGAGTGGCCTAGTGCGCCAATTGTACAATCGGATGCTTAATAATCGCTTAGACGAAATCACTAAAAAGGCGGATCCTCCATTTTTATTTGCTTATTCTGGGTATGGCGGCGACGTGGGCGATCTTGATACCTATACCTCTTTTGCTAATGTACCGGAAGGGAAGATAGAAAGCGCTCTAGATGTCCTTTTGACAGAAAATGAAAGAGCCCTACGACATGGTTTTGTGGAATCTGAGTTAGAACGTCAGAAGATTTCTATGATGGAAAACATCAAACGCCAAGTGAAGGAGAAGGACAAAATAGATTCACGTCGCCTGGTGAGGAGGTATATTTACAACTACCTTGACGGTAATCCGATACCTTCGATCGATCAGCAACTTGACTACTACGAGAAGTTTATGCCTACGATTAAGGTAGAAGAGATTAACCAGCTTGCGAAAAATTGGATTACGCCAGAGAATCGTGTAATCGTTGTGACAGCAACTGAAAAGGAAGGTGTGCCTATTCCGACCGAGGATGCCCTACTTACCCTCGTAAATGGGGTCTCTGCGAAGTCCATCGCCCCATACGAAGATAAGGTGATCGATGTGCCATTGTTTGACAAGGACCTGGCTCTCACAGAAATAGAGGAGGTCGCACACTTTGAAGATGTAGATGTGAAGGAATTTAAACTAGCGAACGGAGTTCGAATCATTATGAAACCCACGGACTACAAGAACGATGAAATTATGATGACAGGTTCTAGTGAGGGAGGTTCAAGCCTCTATGACGACGAAGACTATTTTACAGCTGCTAATGCATCTAGAATCGTAAATGAATCAGGTTTGGGGCCATTTAGCTCTACGGATCTTGAGAAGTTACTTACAGGAAAGACGGTTGGTGTGTTTCCATATATTAGCAATAACTATGAAGGTGTTTCGGGATCTTGCTCTCCAAAGGACATGGAAACTATGTTTCAACTCACCTACATGTACTTTACCGATGTGAGGAAAGATGAGGAGGCCTTCCAGTCCTTTGTTTCAAAACAATCCAATATTTACAAGAATTTGATGTCTAATCCTCGTTACTTTTTTATGGATTATACCATGAAAAAGAAGACGGATAATCATCCCAGAGTGGGTTTTCCTACGGTAGAAAAACTACAATCTCTGGATCAGGATCGAGCCCTTGAAATCTATCGAGAAAGGTTTGCTGACGCCAGTGGCTTCACCTTCATCTTCGTTGGTAATTTCGAAGAAGAAAAACTAAAGGAAATGTGTCAACGCTACCTAGGAAACTTGCCTGCTAAGAATATCAAAGAAACATATGTGAATAGGCATGTCGACTATGTCAAAGGGAATATTGAAGATGAAATAAAGATGGGTGAGGCCCCGAAAACTAATGTGGAACTTTTCTTCCATGGTCCCTTCGAGTGGACCCCAGAAAATGCCTATAATTTCAACTCAATGATCGGAGTTCTGAGGATCAAAATGAGGGAATCAATGCGCGAAGACAAGGGTGGTGTATACGGAGTGAGGGTCAGTGGGAATGCAAGCCGAATTCCGGAAGAAAGATATGGAATCACAGTGTCCTTTAATTGTGATCCTGAAAATACAGAAGATCTCATTAATACTGCCATGAAGGATGTCCAGAATGCTGTTGAAAATGGAGCAGAAGAAAAGGATCTAACGAAGGTTAAAGAGACACAGAGACAGTCGATGATTAAGAGCTTGAAGGAGAATCGGTATTGGAGGACTAGGCTTGCAAGAGCTTATGAAAATGGTCAAAGTCCGTCTACAATTTCACTAGAAAGCCTAGAGAAATCGATGAGCGGATTGACGTCAGATGACATCAAGGAAGCAGCTTCCAAGTACTTCGGATCTGGAAATAGCATCAGGATGGTAATGCAGCCTGAAGAAAAACCTAGCAACTAGTTTCTCAAAAGGTCGTCTTACAAGATGGCATTCGACTTGGTCAAAGAGAGAGGATTCGAGCAGAATCCGTATTCCCTACCTAGTGGGCATACAATCATTCCGGTGCTTAGTATCTTTTTGATTAACCTAGAAGTAAGCATACGGCTTGCGTGAGCATAGCTTAGAACATACAACTAGGCTGGCCAGCAGTTTGTCTTTCGATGTCTGCCGGCCAGTAAGTTTGAAAAAGAAAAAGGTTGCGACTAACTATTTTTCGCTATTGGTTTTTCATTGCGATGGAGGTTGTACCAGTCAATGTTTCTCGTGCCATACATTACAGCTCCTAGGATGATGGCCATGCTAACTGCACCTAAAAGCAGGGCATAGTCGGTCATTTGTAAGGTGATGTAGATGAAGCCATAGTTGAGAATACTAAGGCCTAAGAGGTAGATTGAGAACTTAAGAGACTTAAAAACTGAAAGACTATATAGGTAGATCATGCTGACCACTGCCGTTCCCGATATTAAGTAAGATTTCGCAAAATTAATATGCTCACTTAGCGATACCAGAAGCACATAGAATAGAATGATGCTAAGTCCTACCATAATGTATTGAAAGGGATGGATTCTTGACTTGGTAAATATTTCAACGACGAAGAATATCAAAAAGGTGAGCGCGATATTCATCAAAGCATACTTAATGGAACGGATAGATTTCTGGTAGGAATCAGATGGTAGAATGAAGTCCACCCCAAATTGCGCATTGTTGATCTGGTGTTCATATGTACTACCTTGCCAATGCTGGGGGAAGTTCCTGTTAATTTGTAGGACCTGCCAATCGGCTGCAAAGCCATCATCTCGAACGTCCCTGAAGTCAGGCAAAAATGAGCCGCTGAAGCTAGGACTATCCCATGTTGAGGTCATATTGACCTCTGTATTTTTGCCAAGAGGAACAAAGGAGAGTTGTTCACTTCCTTGCAAATCCAGGGCCATAGAAAAAGCGATGTCTTTGTTATTTTTCTTCAAGTCTTTAAGTGGGAAGCTTAGGCCCGAGTGGATCATTTCATTCTTAGAACCTGGAACCGAGAAGATCTCTTCCTCATTCCATAGGAGGGAGATGTCGTTTTTGATTCCGCGAAGATCTGAAATTCCCACTGTAACAAAGGCGTCGTCCCAGTGCACTTGGTGGTAGTGATTCTCCTGAAATTCTTTGGGCAGGCTTAGGGACCCTTCAAGTTTCATAGTCGCATCGTAAACGATCACCTCATAAATTCCCCTCCTCAGTGTTTCCGGAGTAATGTCTGATGTGATCTCTAGGTCTTCGGGGAGGAAGTGATATTGCGAAGTAATTATACTTTGCTTGTCTTCGTGTACATGTATTTCTGACACAGGGACGGTTACTATTGGTGCGTAAACTTGTTGTGAAAGCGCCCACTTTGATCGTACCTCCATATTGGCTTGGTAGTTCAGACCAGAACGCTCATGAATGATCGATTTGACCATCGAACTCGGGATAAGGAGGCAGAGGGCTAGGAATGAAATAGTAAATAGTTTCAAGGATACAGACTGACGCATCCATTTTCTAACCTGTGAAAGACCTTTTTTCTCTTCTTGCATGATTTCAATGTTTTAATTTTAATGCAAGTTAGGCTCAGAAGAGGGATGCAGTCTCACTAGACTACTATTCGTCAAGGTCCGCTTATTATTCGTAGAGAAGCAAGTGAAAAGAAAGGATGAACTCTTGATCAAGCTAATTTGTATGTGCGGTTTTCAAGAATAGGATGTTAATATCGAATCATCTTTTTTCGTAAAAGAAGGGTGACAGCTTTACTTTTATTCTTGCAATCATAGTACTACCTTAGGTCAATGAAATGTTTACTACTTATTCTTGCATTTCTGCTCATATCTTGCGCAGCTGAGGAATTTCATAAGGAGGAAGGTCATATAGATTTAGAGGGAAACATGATTCACTTCAAGAAGGAGGGCCTTGGTCCTAAAATCTTTTTTGCCCATGGAGGATACCTGAGTCTTGATATGTGGGATGCCCAAGCAGTGAAATTCCAGACGAACTACCAAGTAATCAGATTTTCAGACATCGGCCACGGAGAAAGTAAGGGGGCAAAAACTACGCCACTAGGTTCTGATATCATCGACCAGCTTCTAGAAACAAAGGAGGGTGAAAAAGTAACCCTAGTGGGATTGTCATGGGGAGCTATGCTCTGCGT
>CAZMYK010000233.1:5129-6529 GCA_964570435.1 uncultured Saprospiraceae bacterium
GGATTATGTCCTGAGGTTTCCTGAAAAGGTAGAGAAATTGGTCTTGGTTTCTCCAGGATTAAACGGTTGGGATTACTTCCAGGATAGCTTAGCCGCTAAGAACTATCTTATGAGAAAGGAAGCTTCAGAGATGGGAGACACCATGAAGGCAGCGGAATTATTCCACAAGACATGGGTTCTTGGTCCTAGAAGAGGGAAGCAAGATATAGATCCTGAATTCTACGAGCATAGTTTAGATATGATCCATCGAACGATGAGGAATCATTGGAAGGCTGATTGGTCCCAATTGGATAGTATCCCGGCCAGACAGAGATTAGAAGAGATAAAGGTGCCTACACAGATCATTATTGGTGACCAAGATGCACATGACATTGCTATGATTGCAAGTGAATATGAGGCAAGAATCCCAGGATCTAAGAAAATAGTTCTCGCAGGTTTAGCCCACCTACTACCGATGGAGGATACGGAAAAGTTTAATCAGGTGCTTTCTGAAGTTTTGCTTCAATAGATTTACTACATGTTGATGAAGTCCTATTTCCCACTAGGACCGCTAAATGACAAGCGAAATGTGAGATTTTTTGCCGGAGGCCAATACATGGATAAGGATAGCCTAAGCAATTAGATTAGCAAGCTCCAAAAAAATCGGAATTTGCAGTTTTCTTCTTGTTAAAGTTGGTAAATGTTTTAATCTTGCTAACCTTAATCGTTAAGTACTATATGAAGTCCAGTATTTATTTCTTCTTACAAGTATCACTTGCTCTAAGCGTTTTGACTTCCTGTGCGTCTAAGAAAGCCCTAGCCCAGGAGGGCACAGCGACAGAAAAATTAGCAATCGCAAGCACTTCTAACGAAGAGCTAGTGGTAGATTGCTTCAATAACTACAAGTCTGCAATTCTGAATGACAAGGGGGAAGAAGCTGCTGACTTTGTTGACTCCAGGACTATAGAATACTACCAGACTATATTGGAAAAGACGATCTCTGCTGACTCGATGCAGGTCAAGTCTATGAATATTTTAGATAAGTTGATGGTCTTATCGATAAGACATCGGACTTCTACGGATGACATTCTTTCCTTCGATGGCAAGGGCCTATTAGTTCATGCCATTCAGGAAGGTATGGTGGGCAAGAACGGAGTGGCCAATGTCGAAATCGGAGAGGTCCTTGTTGAAGACCAATTTGCGAAGGGTCAAGTTGTTGCTAGCGGTGTTGCTGCACCGATATACTTCCACTTCTACAAGGAGAATTCGTCTTGGAAGGTTGACCTAACTTCCTTGTTTCCTACTTCGATGATGGCATTCCAGCAGATGCTAGACCAGAATGGTGGGGATGAGGACGACTACTTACTCATGATTCTTGAGATGATTTCTGGCGAGAAGCCAAAGGCATCGATTTGGAAGCC
>CAZMYK010000234.1:0-6526 GCA_964570435.1 uncultured Saprospiraceae bacterium
CTTAGGAGAGCGTGTGCAAAAAGGCTACAAAGAAAGTGGAATTAGTCAATTCGAGATAAGCCTTAGGGACCATATTCCTGGAGTCTACTTCTTAAGAATAGGAGAGGAGGCCGTACCAATAGTATTGACTAAGTAAAAAAACTAAGATCCTACTTCTATCAAGCCTTGATGGGCTTTGGGAACTTTGACCTTCCTTTATTTTTGATCCTACATTAGGGAGCTTGCGTACTGGATCAAAGAAAGAAAAAAGAGCAAAAAAAGAACCTTCTTGTGAGTAGCACAAGAAGGTTCTTTTTAATTTTTGCCTTTAGGATAGATTACTGACAGCCAGATTCAAAACCACTTGCATCAAAGGATGTCCTAAGCCATCCCTTTTCTCCCTCACTTTTAACTTGGATGATGACATCGCTTGTACCGCTTCCATCCCTCTTCGGACTGCAGTATTCAAACAAGTAGTAACTGTTAGCTTCATCAAAAACCAAGTCAGCTGTTTCCTTGAACTTATCTTCCAGGTCGTCTTTGCTATCGGCAATAATTGATCCTGCAGGCCCCAAGGCAGCAAGAATCTGTGTGTCTATTTCATTACCAAGTCCGATGGTGTAGAAGTTAATATTCTCATTGGCATTTCTAACAGCGGAGATGGCCTGGTCCTTGGAGTATCTTGCAGCCTGGTCTGTACCATCTGTGAAAAGGACAACAGATGATGCGGCAATGGTTCCTTGATTCAAGTAAGTGTTCAGATTTTCAGAAATGACCCCTGAAGACTTTAGTACCGCTCCATAGAGGTCGGTAGAAGGATCATTGCTGATGTTAATGTTGATATTATCAACACGGGACAACAGGAGGGCAGTGTTATCTGTGAAGTCTTGTAACTGGTGTAGATTGTCTTCACCATCGAACCACCAAATTCCGATTTCGAAGGGGTCCGTTTCATCTCTAGGTATGATGTTGTTAATAAACTGCTTAGTAGCACTCTTAAGCTGGTGGAGACTACCTTGGAGTACAGAACCACTAAGGTCTAGGACCAGCATAGTGCTATACTTGAAAATCTGCTTGTTAGGGGAAATTCGAGCATTGGCTTCAAAAGCAGATATGTTTTTGAAACAATCGTCATTCCTTCCCTTTTCAAAGATGGAAAAATCAGAGTCTCTCAATTTTGCAATCGGTTTTCCATCTTTGTGGTCTACCTTAAAGAAGACGGAAACCTTACCAGGTAGCTCGACGAACTCATCTTGAATACTTATTTCAAAAGAATTCTCAGAAAGATCTTCAGTACATCCGAGGGGCGGTAGGTCTGCTCCTGAAGGATCTTTTTCACATGATATACAAAGACTTAGGACGGCTATTAATAATAAAGCGTAAGATTTCATTAGGATAGTTTTATTAGAATTAGGAAATAATCGGTTATAGCATGAAGACTTAGGCGCAGAACTTGTCAGTTGGGTAGCAATTATATAGATAACGCAAGAATCTTGCCGTTGGTATGTTGATTTTTAACGCTACCTTATTTCCAAGAGCAAAGATAGGGACAAGTAAATGCAGCATATATGACCTCAGAATACCGTAAAAGACAGTTCCTGCAAGGTTAGACGGCATCTCCTAGTTCATTTTGCATCGCAAAGTAATCGATATGTATGAGCCAAATTTTAAAGAAAATTTAACTTTGACTTGAAAGCCATTTTGTACTTTCTGCTCAAGGGTAATTCCACCCTGTCCAAGTAGACAGAAATGTCAGTAAATTTAGTTACCTGAATGGGATTGACCATGTAGGACCGGTGTATTCTAAGAAACCCATATGGTTGCAGTCGTGCTTCGACGGACTTAAGAGTCTGGCTGACAAGGAATTTCTTGACCTTTGAATGAATGGTGCAGTAGTTGTCATTCGCTTCGACATAGAATATTTCATCAGTCTTAACTTTAATGTATGAGTGCCCAGATTTGATAAATATTGTGTCGGGCAGGTCATCTACCTCGCCGGTATTTTTTCCTTCCTTTTTTTGCTCATAGTTATAGAACGCAACATCTATAGTTGTTAGGAGATCATGCTCGTCAATGGGCTTTACAAGGTAGGCTAGGGGCTCTGTTTTCTTAGCTTCAGCTAGAATCTGCTTACTTGAATACGAGGTCAGAAAAATGAAAGGAATGGAACCGAGCTGGGACGCCAGAGTGATACCATCTACGTCACCGTCAATGTTGATGTCAAGCAGGGCTAGGTCGACTTGTTTTTCCTTCACAATGCGAAGGGCATCAATTGCATTATATGCAATCCCTGATATTTCGTATTCAAGGTCTTCTAACATATAAGCAAGATCTCTAGCAATAAGGGGTTCGTCTTCAACAATTAATATGTGTATTTTTTCCATGTACAAGTTTATGTGCGATCGGGATTTCTAAAGCTAATTGAAACTTCACTTCCTTCGTTTTCCTTGATGTCTATTTCTGCCTTTAATTTTTCTGCCAAAGAGTAGATAAGAGTCATGCCAAAACTGCCCGAAGATTGTGATTCTCCATCATACTGAAAACCGATCCCATCATCTTTAATCGTAAGTATAATATTGCCATTTTCCTCACTGCTTGTGATCCAGATCTTTCCCTCATTTCTTCCTTCGAAGGCGTGCTTCATACAGTTTGAAAAGACTTCATTGACCATCAGACCTAGGGGAATCATAACATCAACATCCAGACTTATTTCATCGACCTCCAGGAAGGTCTTAATTTGCTTTCCAGATTTACGATTTGAATGAATGAGGTGCTTACTGAGGGATGTCAAATAGTCATTGAGTTTAACTCCTTTAAGGTCCTCTTCTTGGTACAACTTCTGGTGGATCAAGGCCATCGATTTGACCCTGTTCCTGCTCTCCAAGAGGATGGCTTTTGCAGAATCATCATTCACATAGCGGGCATTTAGATTCAGCATACTAGAAACCACCTGCAGGTTATTCTTTACTCGGTGATGAATCTCTCTAAGTAAAACTTCCTTATCTCGTAAGTTGGATTCGATAGCTTTTTTTTGCTTGGAAAGCACCTCCTTCTGCCTTTGCTTCCTGCGATTGTTACGGTATACAAATAATAGAAGGCCTAGAATTCCAAGCGAGAATAACCCCAAAAAGATATTACGCTGTCTTACCTTCCGAAGGCGTATTCTGTTAAGCTGTGCTGCAGCGGAAGCTTGCTCTAGGTCTTCAGTATAGCGGCTAATTTCGGAAATAGACTCTATTCTTTGTAGATTTCTTAACTCCTCCGATAAGTTGACAGAATCTTGGAGGGTTGAGTACTTTTGATAGTACTGAGCGGCAGTCTTTGCTTCTTTGGCAAGCATATAGTTGTCACCTAGTGACTTAGAAATTTGAGGAAGGAGTCGCTTGTTTTGATGTTTTATAGCAAGTTCATAGGCATCATGAAGTTTCCTTTGTTCATTGCGGTAGTCATCTACCCTTTTGTATAATTTACTTTGGGAAAAATAGTCAGAAATGATAAATGAGTGGTTACCTAGTATTTCGGAGTAGTAGATAGCTGTGTCTTTGTGTAATATGGCTTTGCTGAGGTCATCATTTAGTTCTGCTATAAACGCTCGATCATTGGATATCGCTCTTTTTGCAGTGGTGGACTGCGATTTTTCACGGATCTGAATCACTTCTTTTTTTAGTAAGATGGCTCTTTCCTTTTGTCCAATTTCAAGAAGACTTTCAGCAAGGTTATTGGTTGCGGCCCTGTAGAAGTAGTTGACCTGGTTTTTTGTACAATGCGATCGGACTCTTTCGAAGTATTTGATCGCGTCCCTATCATTGCCCAAGAGAGAATTGATGATTCCAATTCGATTATTAACATTATTGATACCATAGTGGACATTTTCGAAGTCATGGCCTTCGTAAATATCCATCGCTTTCTGATAAAGCTGGACTGCTTTTTGGTAATTAAGAAGTTCTCGTTGCAAGTAACCTTCCGTGACATAGACCGATGCAAGTCTAAAAAAATCTTGGGACTGCGTGTAATGCTTCTTGCTTAATTCCAACCTTTGGTGCGCCCTTGCATATTGGCTGCTATTGACAAGGGGTAGCACGTAAAAAAGATTGGCTGCGTGGTAGATGGAATCATTGCCTAATTCTTGAATGCGACCTAGCGCCTCTTCAAAAGACTTAAGACAGCGGTCGTTGTCTACAAGGAAGAGCTTTCTAGATCTATGATAAAGTGCACCAGCTAGTGTGTCTGGATCAGCAGATGTAGCTATTAAATCGACAATTTGCTCGTAGGAATACTTTGTAAATACGCTGTGATCTGGCTGAGCAGAACTGCCTAAGAAGCCGAGTATGAGTATTGAGATAAGGAGTGCAAAGCGCATATTTTGAAATCGTCCTGTCGAAGATTATTTTGTCATCATCAATATAGAGCTTTATTCCTGACACGTATTAAGAAATATAGGAACACTCAGCTGCTAGGAAAGTCAAATTTTTCTAGGGCGTCTGTGACTGCAGTCTCTATATAGGGTACTAACTTTTCGTACAACTTATCATAGTGTGTGCGATATACTTTGTCGAAACCACCTTCGAAGTCTCTGCTTCTTATAGGTTTATCAAGTTTCATGTCAAATTTTTCAGAATGTACGAGGTCACCAGCCTTATTAAGCACCTTGATAGTAGTTTTGATGGTTAGTAGATTGCTAGCTAGTTTGATAATTGGTTTTGCTACTTCGACGTTGGTGATCAGAAAAAAGTCATAGGGCACTTCCTGGCATTTTTTCTTCAAGGTTCTTTTTGGTAAGAAGGGGATGGGCACACCTTCATCAAACTTCACCTTTTCTGCTAGCGCGTCTTTATCTGCCATCTCAAGGCTGTCGACTGTGCCAAGCTGTGAAACGAAGAATGGAAATGTTCCAGTTCTGTAACGTCCTAGTTGTTCAGCAATAATCTTTGTGTACAGAGATTTTTCTTTTGAGCGGACGAGTTTTCGCTTGTCCAGATCAGTAAATACATCGAGATCTACTGCTACCTCGTAGCGCAAGATGGCGTAATTCGGTTCCACGTCTTGTGCTATGCAGAAATCGGAGATCATAAAGATGTAGACTAAGGAGAAGAAATACCTCATTATTGTTTTTATACCCAATGTACACCAACCCTAATCTTCGTAAGCTATTAACTTGGTGAGTGGCATAAAATAATGAGTGGGGGTTTATTTTATTCTACTCTAGCCTCCTTCCTTTGCAATTGTTTCTCCGTGCAGTTCCCGTGAATGTCCCATCACCCAAGATCTTGATTTCCGTTCTCTGCTGTGGACCCCAAAAAGAAACTAGATCTGAATTAGGATCATAACCTAGCCATATTTTCTCATACTTTGTCTCATTTCCTTGTTGATCGAAAGTCGTTACGTCGGCAACAGCAAGTCCATCCCATAGTGATATTTCGAGTGTAAATGGAGCTGGGAAGTCAAGAAAATCACCTTCATATTTGCCGAGAAATTCTTTCGGGAAGTTGGGTGGGATGAAACTATTCCTGGAGTCCTCAATCCCGACAAATTCGCACTTTCTAATTACACTTGCTTGGTTTGCTATGGTCTTGGGTAGGTAGCCAGTAAAATTGCTCCCATTGACAAAGAAACCTACCTCCCAGCAGCTTTCAGATTCAGAAATTATGTTACAAAAGGTTCCCTTTCTAATCATGAATTGAACATACTCATAGGCCTCAAAATTTCCATAGAGAGGAGCAAAATCACTCATAATGGAATCGAGCTTTTTGAATTCAATTGGCTTACTTGTTAGAATCAAACTGTCTAAGGCTATTATATCATTGCAACTACCATATTTTGTATTGTTTTCCAAAATTAAGGTGGGTGATCCATCCCAAAAGGGATCAATCAGGTAGGTATCAGATAGTGTGTTGATTTCGCTGTCTTTTCTCTGGATGACCTGTCTGTGACACCTCTGTCCAATGACTTTGACCTTATCCTCTTCCTTGAGAAATCCAAATCTGGCATCTTCAAATGAGAATGCCTTCATCGCAAAGTAATTGATACTGTGTGTAAATAGCGTCGCTTCAGAATCTAAGTCGCTATTTACTTGTTTTCCAGCTTTTGATGCCTCTACTTTGGGAATTGTCTGGCTATTGCTTTGGCACGAAAGCAATAGAATTGCAGCTAGACATAGCAAGCTATATGTAGTGGACATTATCTAAGATAATTGTTGAGATGCTTAAGTTAGTAATAATTGAAAATATACTCAAGTTCGAAACAATTCGTTCATTACTTTTTTGCGATGCCTACTAACTGCTAATTTCTCATTGTTGCTCATAATCACGTAGCCACCGTCTGTTTTTACATATTTACTTAATTCATTAATATTGATGATATGCGATTTGTGTATTCTGATAAAATGTGAAGGCAGTATTTCTTCTTCCAAGTACTTAAGGGTCTTGCTTACCAAGATCTTCTTCCCATCCAGGAAGAAGAGACTTGAATAGTTACTGTCACCTATGATGTAAAGGATCTTCCTTGGATCTATGAATTCCACCCCATCTTGTATTGGCAGTGCTACCTT
>CAZMYK010000235.1:0-6523 GCA_964570435.1 uncultured Saprospiraceae bacterium
CTGAATATTCATCAGGTCCTACCGATATACCACTTCCTAGCTCCGAGATGTATGGCTACTACCTCCTGGAAAAAGGGAAGTATGAGGAGGCAATACAAAATTTTGAGAAAAGTCTAGATCGCGCGCCTAATAGAAGAAACGCCCTCATGGGATTGTTGCAAGTCTATGAGAAGCTCGATGACCAAGCAAAAAAAGGAGAGATTGAAAGCCGTCTTGCTGGCTTTAGCACGGGTAAAGCATTGACATCTATCTAAGTAATCACTACCTTAAGGCAATGAAGCAAACACTAATACTTTTTGGATTGCTGTTCGGCACTATTCTAAGTGCTCAGTCAGAATGCAGCGACTACTACCCATTCACTCAAGGGACTACGACAGAAATAACTTCCTACAACAAGAAAGGAAAAGTCTCAAGTTCTACAGTCTACAAGATTACTGGAGCAAGTGAGGACAAGGTTACGCTTGAGATGCGACTATTAGACAAAGATGGAGAACTAATTTCGGACAGTGCATTTGACATGAATTGTAGTGGAGATGGGATCATTATTGATGCCAAGTACATGTATAGTCCGCAGCTAATGTCTCAATATAAGGAGATGGAAGCTAGTGTAACTGGTACTGATGTTTCAGTCCCCAATAATCTGAAAGTGGGCGATGAACTGAAGGATGCAGAGATGTTCATTTCGGTAGACATGGGTGGGATTTCTATGAACGTAGATGTGCTTATGATCGACAGGAAGGTTGTTGCCGAAGAAAAGGTCACTACACCAGCTGGGACCTTCGATTGCATCGTCTTGGAATACAAGACTAAGTTGAAAATGGGCCTGGAAAGGAATGGATCAGGTAAGCAATGGCTTGCAAAAGGAGTGGGAATGGTCAAGCAAGAAGACTATAACAAGAAGGGAAAAAAGATGGCTAGTTCAGAGTTGACTAGCTTTGAAAAGTAAAGAGGCAGTCCCACTTCCTAGAACCTGCCCCTTCACACCCTTAAATTACTGTAGGTGTATCACTGGTAATGAGCCACTTTCCTTTAGCTGTCTTCGACAAGTTAAGTGTTGACTTGACATTCATGGCTTTACCTAGAAAGTCGACCTCAACTACAGCATTGAGACCAGAGATTACTATGGACTTGATTTCGACCCTTCTCTGATCTCCTCCAAACTTTCCATCTTCAATCATTTTCAAGTAAGTATCTCTATCCATGATACTGATTTCCTCGCTGCCAAATAGTTGGTTCATAACAATCCGGTAATCGGGCGATGTAAGCGCAGCTAATTGCTTGCTGTTTTGCTTATCACCCGCTTCGGAAAACGACTGCACTACTTTGATTATCGCCTCAGTGTCACCAGAGATAGAAGTACTTGCCATCGAAGTAGCAAATGTTGCTAGAAATAATAATACTTTCATCATCATAATTTGTTTATTAGATTATAGAATAATTTTTGTCCTGCTTCTGAACCTTGAGTGGTGTTGGAAGTCTTTTTCAGCACTATAGGCATAATGAAGCGTGTAGGCTTTGCCCTTAGAAAGTCCCTTATGATACCGGGAGGAAGGATGGACTGGGATTTTATAGGAAATCTTAGTTTTTCCACCCTGTATGCTACCAGAGATGACTTTAATCCGATCCTCAATTCCGTAGCTTGATAGCAAATTATAAGTGCCTGGTTTTTCGACATAGTGCTCACCGATCACTACCTGTCCTTCATTGTCAAGAGTGCTCATCACGAGGTAGGTACCTGTTAATGTTTGATCGGTGTTGAAGCCGATGGCCTGCCATCCTTTGGTGGGTGTTTCTATTTTAACAATCAGGTAGTCGCCTTCATGTTCCCATTCGATCGACATTCCCTTATCTTTTATGGGATTTTGCTTCCCTGAATGGTTAAGGTCAATAGAGGTCATTAAAGGAAGAATAAAAAGAATTATTAACTGTTTCATATGAAATAATAGATATATCAATTAAATGGTCAAAAAATTAGATGAAATTGGCCTGCATTTTAAGTAGTAGGGCGGTCAGTGTTTCGACTTCTTTTGTGGTAAAGGTCCTTAAGCTTTGTTTTCGAAGATCCTCAATCGTTGTCATGTGCTTTTCTACAAAGTCCTTTCCATCTTGTGTAAGTAAAATTAAATACTGTCTGCGGTCACTAGCCATTTTTTCTCTTCTTACGTAACTTTTTCGTTCTAAGATGTCAATGGTTCTAGTAACGCTAGCCGGGTCTCTATGAGATAAAACTGCAATGGATTTTTGGGACATGGGTATGTTTTCTTCAATGATCTTAAGGAGAACCCACTGGTCAACTAGTAAGTCTAAGCCAACGCTGTCAAAAACTTTTTGAGAATGTTGCTTTGCCTTTTTTGAAGTCTGGTCGATTAAGAAAAGTGCTACTGAAGATAGCTCATCCATGTTTCAATTTTTCACAAAGATAGTAAATAAATTGATATATCAACTAATATTTTTTCCACTAGAATTTCAATTGACTTTTTTATTTAGAATTTAATATGGAAATGTATCGTAAGTAAAGATTAAAATTACTATCATTGAACAATTACAAGTATTTTATTGTATAAAATATCCATTACGTAACATCTTCAGTTGAAATCAAGCGAGTTCTCAAAAATATGTTCTAAACCTGTATGTCAAAAACAGGATAAGGTGTCAATAGGCACCCTCTTACTTATTGCGATTCTACCTAAGTGTCCACTTTGCCTCCTTTCTTACTCTACTGCAATTTCACTTTGCGGTGGAAAGACCATCTTTAGTGACACGGTAGGGTGGACTTCTTACATACCCGTTTTTCTAGCATTGGTTTTGATTGGAACGTTTGTTCTTAACTATAAGGGGGCTAAAACTGCAATTGCAATTGCCTTAGCTTCTTTTGCATGTGTAGTGATTTTGTACGGAGAGCACATGGCTAAGACTCAAGTGGTTTACTATCTAGGGACTGTAATGTTGTTTATGGCCTGTTGGACGAATGGAAGTTTTACTTTTTTTCTAAATAAATTTATTAACTACAAAACTGTTTTAAAATGATTGCAGCGCCATTTGATTATCATCGGCCAAAGTCTATACAGGAAGCTATATCTCTCCTGAAGGAACTGGGTGATGAGGCCAAAATCCTGGCTGGAGGTCATAGTCTCATTCCTATGATGAAACTAAGATTTGCTTCTCCAGAACACCTGATTGACATTAATGATATTTCTGAACTGTCTTATATTAGGAAGGACGGCGAAACCTACGGAATAGGTGCTCTTACAAGAGAATCTATGGTGGAGCATGACCAAGAACTAATTGATACCTTTCCCATTTTTGCTGATGTTACAAAGCTTATCGCCGATCCGCAAGTAAGAAACATGGGTACAATTGGAGGAAACCTGGCCCATGGTGATGCTGCAAATGATCACCCTGCGGTGATGATCGCCCTCAACGCAAGCGTAGAAATAGAAGGTTCCGATGGATCTAGGGTTGTTTCGATTGATGAATTCTTTTTCGGCTTCTACATGACGGCTGTACAAGAAGACGAAATTCTGGCAGCCGTGCATATACCTATTCCTTCAGGGAAAAGTGGGAGTGCCTACCATAAGTTGGAACGCAAGGTAGGGGACTACGCTACGGCAGGTGTAGCGGTTGCATTGACAATGAATGATGATGGCACTTGTGCAAGCGCAGGAATAGGTCTAACCAACGTTAATCCACTTCCGCTAAGAGCCACAAGGTCGGAACAAGCACTTCAAGGAAAGTTACTTTCGGATGAGGTGATAGATGAGGCGGCCCAATATGCCTCTGAAGATTGTAATCCTACTACTGATCTTAGAGGAGACGAAGAATATAAGAGGGCAATGGTTAAGGTGCTGACGAAGAGAATGATTGTAAAAGCATTATCAAGAGTAAAATAGAAAACAATGAAAGAAATAACTATAAGCATAAACGGAACTGAACAAAAAGCTGAAGTCGAGCCAAGACTTTTGCTGGTGCATTTCATTAGGGAAAACATGTCCATGACAGGCACACATATTGGTTGTGACACTTCGAGTTGTGGTGCTTGCACTGTTCTAATGGATGGGAAGTCAATTAAGTCGTGTACAGTTTTGGCAGTTCAGGCAGACGGAAAAGAAATCTCAACGGTGGAAGGTCTAGCACCAGAAGGTGAAATGAATCCACTGCAAGAGGGTTTTAAGGAGAATCACGGCCTTCATTGCGGATTCTGTACTCCAGGGATGATGATGCGCGCAACTGAATTACTAAAAGAAAATCCGAATCCTAGTGAGGAAGAAATTAGGTGGGGAATATCTGGTAACCTATGTAGATGCACAGGGTACAACAATATTGTGAAGTCCATCCAGTATGCGGCAGCTAAAATTAACGGAGAGGAGCTTCCTTCCACTGAACCAGAATTTGTATAACAGAATAAAATTTAAACAATGATAAAATGCAAAACCTCCAAGGCTATTTCTGGAATGGGTCATTCCATGAAGAGGAAAGAGGATGATCGCTTTCTTCAAGGTAAGGGGAGATATGTAGACGATGTTAAACTACCAGGCATGCTTTACATGGACATTGTCAGAAGTCCTTATGCATATGCCAAAATAAAAAGTATTGATTCCAAAGCAGCACTAGAGATCCCAGGCGTTCTCGCAGTGGTCACAGGCAAAGACCTTGAGCAATACAACTTGCACTGGATGCCTACCCTAATGAGCGATACTCAAATGGTGCTGCCCACAGATACCGTGATGTATCAAGCTCAAGAGGTCGCCGCGGTCATTGCTACCTCAAGATATGCCGCAAGGGATGGGAAGGAAGCTGTAATGGTAGACTACGAAGTGATGAAGCCCGTGATAGATGCCCACAAGGCCATGGACGATGACGCACCTGTTTTACGATCAGATAAGGAAGGTAAGACAGATAACCACATTTGGCATTGGGAAGTAGGAGATAAGGATGGAACTGATAAGGTTTTCGAAAACGCAGATGTAGTAGTGGAGCAGAAAATGTACATTCCTCGTATCCACGTGGCTTCAATCGAAACATGCGGTTGTGTCGCAGATTACGACAAGGTCTCTAACCATCTAACGATGTACATGACTACCCAAGCGCCACACGCCATCAGGACAGTTATTGCCCTGGTAGCTGGACATGTCGGTTTAACAGAGGAAAAGGTAAGGGTTATTTCTCCTGATATTGGGGGTGGTTTTGGTGGAAAGGTGCCAGTCTATCCTGGCTATGTGATTGCAATAGCGGCGTCCTTCTTAATTGGGAAACCAGTAAAGTGGATAGAGGATAGGAGCGAAAATCTTCAAGCGGATTCCTTCGCAAGGGACTACCATATTGATGTAAAAATGGCCAGTACTAAGGAAGGAAAGATCCTCGGGACAAAATTTAAGGTCTTAGCGGATCATGGCTATACTGATGCGTCGGCCAATCCATCTAAATTCCCAACAGGCTTGTTCTCAATAGGTACAGGTTCATATGACTATGATACAGCCTTCATGGAAGCTGATGCAGTGTACACGAATAAACCGCCAGGTGGTGTCGCTTACAGGTGCTCCTTTAGAGTTACAGAGGCTGTACATGCAATAGAAAGAATTACAGATGTCCTTGCTGCAGAGATCGGGAAAGACCCTGCGCAATTGAGGTTTGATAATTTCATCAAGAAAGAAGACTTTCCTTGGAAGTCTCCTACAGGTTGGGAATATGATAGTGGTGACTATGCTGCTGGTTTACAAAAGGCCATGGACGCTATAGGATATCACGACCTAAGAGCAAAGCAGAAAGAACTGAGAAAGGAGGGAAGATATCTGGGACTTGGAATTTCGACGTTTACAGAAATTGTAGGTGCAGGACCTTCTAAGGATTTCGACATCCTAGGAATTAAGATGTTCGATAGTGCAGAAATTAGAGTGCACCCTACAGGTAAGGCCATAGCAAGATTCGGAACAAAATCTCAAGGTCAAGGGCACGAAACAACCTATGCTCAGATCATTGCCGAGGAACTAGGTATCCCTGCCGAAAATATCCAAGTTGAGGAAGGCGATACGGATACAGCTCCTTATGGGCTGGGCACATATGCTAGTAGGTCTACTCCAACTGCAGGTGCAGCGGCTGCAATGGCTGCAAGGAAGTTAAGAGATAAGGCAAAGAAGATTGCTGCCCACTTGCTTGAGGTAAGTGAGGAAGATTTAGAATGGGAACCCGGCAAATTTTCAGTTAAAGGGGCCCCAGAGAAATCAAAGACCATCCAAGAGATAGTTTTTGCCTCCTACACCAATCATCCTCAAGGAATGGAAGCTGGCTTCGAAGCGACGCATTACTACGATCCTCCCAACCTAACTTTCCCTTCAGGCGCATATATATGCGTGTGTGAAGTGGATCCTGAAACTGGGCAAATCGATGTTCAGAGATTCGTTGCGATCGATGATTGTGGAAATATTATTAATCCGATGATTGTGCAGGGACAGGTCCATGGCGGATTAACCCAAGGAATTGCTCCAGCAATGTATGAAGAGCTAATCTACGACGAGGATGGAAACAT
>CAZMYK010000236.1:0-6517 GCA_964570435.1 uncultured Saprospiraceae bacterium
TTACTATCGATGGTCTGTAATTTATATAAGTCCTTTAGTTTCTCTGCTACAGATAGTTCTTTAGTACTTGCCATGCTTTATTTTTAAAAATATTTAACCGGATTTGTATTCACTTTTGTGCAACGGGGTGCAAATTTACGAAATTTTTTCTTAATCAAGTCATACAAAAGATTGATTGTGAAGCGCTCACTTTCATAATGACCAATATCCACGATAACTATCTTCCCATCTGCATCAAAAAATTCATGGTACTTGAAGTCAGAAGTAATAAATATATCAGCTCCTGCCTTTATGGCATCCTTCAGTAAGAATGATCCGGCACCTCCACACACGGCCACCTTCTTAACTTCTTTCCCAAGCAAGGGCGTGTGTTTAATGACCTGGAGGTCCATCTTCTTCTTCAGTTCATTAAGGAAGTTGGCTTCGGCTAGGGGCACATCAAGCAATCCAAGGACACCAGATCCCACCCGACCATCTTGCTGTAAGTCTTGCTTCTTACTCAGAATTTCGTGATGAGAAAGTCCAATCATTTCAGCAATCTTTCCATTGACCCCATTATCAAGTACGTTATCTAGGTTGGTATGGATGGCATATATGGCAATGTCTTTCTTGATGGCACTTGCGACTACACGGTCCACATAGTGTCCAGTAAATTTCTTAATACCCCGAAATATTATCGGATGGTGGCTGACAATTACATTGCAAGCCATAGTTTGTGCTTCCTCAATCACTTCTTCCGTCAGATCTAAACTAACTAAGACACCTTCTATTTCTGCTTCTTCATCTCCGTAGATGAGCCCCGCATTGTCATAGCTTTCTTGGTAGTGCAGCGGTGCGATGCACTCCAAGTAGTCTGTTAGCTCTTTGATTTTCGTCATTTGAAACGATTTACAATTTCATCTATAATATGGCTTGTAGAGTAGCCTTCGGCAAAAGATAGCACTTCGACATCGCCTCCCCTCTCGGTCATAAAATCATATCCGACAATCTTTTCAGCCTCATAATCACCGCCCTTGACAAGGATGTCAGGATCTACTTCTTTGATGAGTCTAAGTGGTGTATCTTCGGAAAAAGGTATGACTAAATCAACCATTTGCAGTCCTGCTAACATTTGAGCACGTTCTGCAAGTTTCAGGATTGGACGCTTGTCTCCCTTTAATCTGCTTACCGAGGCATCATCGTTGAGTCCTATTACAAGTAGATCTCCGAGAGCCTTTGCTTCTTGTAAGTAGGCAAGATGTCCTGGGTGCAAGAGGTCAAAACAGCCATTGGTAAAAACGATCTTTGCCCCCTCTGAGCGGTATTTACCTAAGACCTCCCCTGCTTTGGAAGAATCATCCTTAATTTTCTGTTGAAAGCGCTCCTTCATAGTTCTTATTGATTAAAGGTAGCAATACATATGCCAGCACTCCAAAGAAAACATTGCAGAATAACTGGATCGTGAAGAATATAATATTGGCAAATGAGAAGGCATCTGTCTGATCTATACCGTAGATGGCGAGGCCAGCCATTAAAAGCGCATGATAAGTACCTAGTCCTCCCGGCGAAGGAAACACTATTCCTAGGGTGCCTAGAACAAAGATCATAATTCCCGCTGTGAGACTTAAGGCAGAGGTCGGTTCGAAGGCATAAAAGCAGACCCTGGTCATCATCAAATACATCACCCAAATAAAGACCGTGTGCGCAATGAAGATGAAGGGTTTTTCCAATTTAAATACAGACTTAATGCCCTCCATAAATCCGCCAAGCAGGCTGAAGATTTTTACACCTAGCTTACTATTTCTAAACCATGAAGACCTAAGAAAGAATACACCTCCCACTCCCGCAAGCACGATAGCAATGTAGAATAAGGGGCTAGAGATGATGGGCATTATCTTGTCCATAAGACCTTGATTTTCTTGGATAAAACCCCATAAGGTATCGTATTCCAAGAGCAGCGCCAGGCCAATAAAAAGCAACAACATGAGCACATCCAAGGCTCTTTCGGCCACTATTGTCCCTACTACTTTTTCAACTCCAACCTTCTCATAGCGAGCAAATGCTATGGGTCTTACCACCTCACCTACCCGAGGTACAGCTAGGTTTGCCAGGTAGCCTATCATAAGTGTCGAAAGAGCGTTTAAAAACTTTACTTTATGACCAAGGGGCTTGAACATCATCATCCATCTAGCAGCCCGACTAACATTGGATGCCATATACATAGCAATCACAATGAGTAACCAGCCAACATTCACACTCTTAAAGTCATCTATGATCTTGCCTAGGAAGTCACAATCTTCAGGTGGGATGCCATCGATGACACATTGCTCAGCAAAGTCTGCAGCCTGGCTTCTATAGAGGTAGAATAGGATGAGACCACCGACAGAGAAGAAAATTAAGAACTTGAGAAAATTCTTGGTCTTATCACCCAAAATAAGACTAGTTTACCGAATTATTTTCATCTGGGAAGACCGTAACAGGGCTATACTGTAGGGCCTCTTCGGGAGTCATTTGCGCGTAGGAAATGATGATTACAACGTCTCCAACTTCCGCTCTTCTTGCCGCTGCACCGTTCAAGCAAACCACCCCAGAGCCTCTTTCACCCTTGATCACATAGGTTTCAATCCTTTCACCGTTATTGTTATTAACGATCTGAACTTTTTCACCCTCATAGAAATTAGCAGCCTCCATCAGCGCCTCATCTATCGTGATACTTCCCACGTAGTTCAAGTTAGCTTCAGTAATTCTAGCCCTGTGTATTTTCGATTTGTGTATGGTCAATAGCATAATAGCGCAAAATTATAAAATTGTAATCACTTTAATGAATTAATTTTTGAACGGAAAAGTTCAATTTTTAGAATGCGTTTGCATTTATATAAATGAATTAAAACAAAGTACCTGAACCTCTGCATCCATGGTCTGAAATAGGTGGACTACTTTTTCAAAATTATATTGTCAATTAACCTAATCTTTCCTGCCCAGACGGCCGCACAAGCTACTAAGTAATCCGAATCGTCGTAGCTCGATACATCTTGCAGGTTCTTCCCATCTACGATGGCAAAATATTCAGGAACAAAATCCTTAATGCTCATCCGCTTTAGGGCGTATTCCTTCAGTTTTTGAAAATCATCGGTCTTGATTCTCCGCTTCACAGCTTGCAGAGTCTTTCGAATAATGGCGGCTCTTTCTCTGTGATCCTTACTTAAGCGCTCATTTCTTGAACTCATTGCAAGGCCATGCGCTTCCCTTTTGATGCGGCAAACCACGAGCTCAGTTGGAATTTGTAGTTTAGTAATCATGTGTTGGATTAAGGAAAACTGCTGAAAATCCTTTTGTCCCATATACAATTGATCTGGTTCTACAATATCCAGTAAGCGTTTCACTACTTGGACTACCCCATCGAAGTGGCCAGGTCGATGTGCCCCCTCCATGACTGTAAATAAGTCGCCAAAGTCTACATCCACCGTTGTCTGTAATCCCTTAGGATATATTTCTTCTGGACTTGGTAGGTAGAGAATATGGGTCTTGAGTTTTTGAAGCAAGGCAGAATCAGCTTCAATGGTGCGTGGGTACTTTTCCAGATCTTTGGGATCGTTGAACTGGGTGGGGTTCACAAAAATCGAACAAATGGTGATGGCTGATAGTCTCTTGGACTTCCTAATCAGCGATGCATGGCCATCATGCAGGGCACCTAATGTCGGAACAAAACCTACAGATTTGCCTTCTTTCTTAATTTCTCTAATTCTTTTTCTTAGGACCTCGTTCGTCTTAATTACTTCCACTTCATTCAGCTTTTTCCATACCACTCCTTAATCGTTTCCTCGGCCATCTTGCCTTGTGGAGAGTAGTCTTTCTTATAGAAATTCTTCCTGTTCGGCCTCATTTCAGGATACCATTTCCAGAAAAATCCTCCTGCCCACCAATCTTCTTCCCAAAAAGTCTTGAACAAGCAGTGAAAAGCATCCGCTTGTGCTTTCTGATTCTCAGAATGTCGATCTCGCTCCTTTTCTAGGATCCAGGTCTTACCTGCACAGCCGTCTAAGGACAGGTAACCGAACTCCGTGAAGATAATCCGTTTTTTATTTTTTCGACTAAAATTCCTAAGTTCTTTAAGTGTAGGTTGCCAAAGCTTCTTCAGTTCCTGGTGGCTAGGTTCCTTCTCCTCGCTAAGCGGGAAATAGGCGCTGATGCCTATGTAGTCTAACTTATCCCAGATAGGTACGTCTTTGTACTCATCCCAATTGCTCGAGTAAGTTAGGGGTCCATCATATACTGCACGCACCTCTTCGATTAGCCTATACCAGTAATCTGTATTGGACTGCATCGCCTTCTTAAATTCTGTTCCAATGCAAATCATTTCTACTCCAGTTTCTTGTGCAATCTTAGCATAAAGGAGTAGGTAAGCAGAGTAAGAAGCCTCCCATTCCTCCCACTTTTTCTTATCCTCCAAGTCAAAATCACCAATCCAGCTTCCACTCATCCATATTTGCGGTTTCAACATGACCTTAAGACCATTCTCTTTGGCTTTTTGTATGGTCTCGCGCACTCCAATTTCCTTTTCGCCCCACCATTGCCGGTCAGAACCATGACGAACCCTATGTCCATTTCCAGGGATAAATCCATAAGGGATTACAGCGATCCATTCAGCATTGATAGAACTGATGTAGGGCATTGGGTCATCGCTAAAGGGTCGAGGAGGCGCAACAAAACTAAGGCCCCTAATGCGGAGTGAATCCTTGAAATCGACAGGTCCTAGGTCAATATTGCTTTCTGACTTGGAATTTGATGAGATCTCTGTGCTTGTTGCCTTTCCGTCCCTTAACCAAAGGGCACCTAGCACTACTAGTAGGCTTAATGCTGCGAAAGAAAGGTAGTATATTTTAGGCTTCAAGTGGTCCAATTTTAAGAACCTAAGTTACTCATTCTCCTTCAAATTTTGCACAATCTAATTTCTAAAATTCCCTAAAAAGGTGGACACCAGACATTTATCGGAAAGCCATTGAATTCTGCTGGAAAACTAATTTATGAAGTGGCCACCTAAGGCTTAGAAACCACTATCGGTACACAATGGTAGTCATTCCGGAAGTATCCATGCTTCCTATTGTAGGTGGTAACAACTATTTCTAATTCGTGGCTTCCTTCTTCTTGGATGCAGTATTCAGTTGCAAAAGCATCTAGTATCCGAAAACCATCTACTGTAATACTAAAGACTTCAAAATGGTAATCATGGTCACTTAGGTAGACCTGATAGTGCGAGCTATTTAATTCTGCATCTAAAACGATGTTGGGATCAATAATAAATCCTGAGCCACCCTGAACATTACCAGCGATATAGTCAATGATGGCGGCATTCAGTTGCTTCCTGTAATATTCATCACCTATTTGATCCAAGAATTGTGGCCTTGTGTATTCACGATTAAAAAAACGTTTATGGTTGGCATCCATAAGCTTGACATGAGCCTCAAAATAATCTTCATACTTTAAATGCGAGCATTTTCCAGTGATTTCAGCTCTTAATAGTTCATAGGAAGCGCCGAAATTGCCTTGGGCAATATAACTGCTTCTTATTCCTTCTCGAAGATGAATCAAGCTCGCAGCTTCCCCAGCCCTTTGACTTATGTGATTAAGATGGAGGAATTGGATATCATTCGTCATCTGGTGTGCTAAGTTGTCTAAGATGGTAGCTTCCTTAGCCGTGTAGAAAATTAAAGTTAGCAAGATGCTTACAACAAATAGCTTTCCACTCATATCACTAATTTTCAAATCTTTGCGTTGAATAGCTTCCTTGCCAATAGTTCTTGACGCTAATACTTTTCGGAAGACCCTTGATTTCAAAGGGAAAGCCGCTCATCATATCTGTAGGTCCTCCATTTACCTTCACCTTGATCTCCCTTGCATCCCTACTTCCATTTGCTATTCTGATATGTTTGAAAATATTCTCGTCATTGTAAAAACGTCTGGCACTCAGTACGGGAAGCACCACATTTCTATGCTCACTAGCATTTTTTTCTAGCTCAACACTAATGTCAGTCATATGTCGGTGGACTCGACTCAAAATTGTGTTTAATTCCAGCCAGGTAATCTGTTTCTTTTGAGCAGAAATTCCATTGGTATAGCCCGTTTCACTTAAAATAGTGAACGAAGCTTCTGTTTTAAGGTAGTTCGAAGACTCCAAGTCACTAACTAGCTTTGCTATTACCTTTGCTTGCTTAGCATATTTCTCAAGTCTTGACGCTCTCTTACTTTTATCTTCAATATATTGGCTTAAAGTATATATATCTGAAAAAAGAGCTAATGAAGTTTTCTGCATTTCTATGTTGACCAAATTTTGCTTGTAAATTAACTCTTCATGGCTAAAGCGTACATAGATGGAACTTGAGGCGAGCAGGACATAGAGAAAAACGATAAGTTGATTCATGAGCTTACTTAATTTCGATGGGAAGGAATTCTGACTTCTTGACCAGTTGCATTTCCTCTGGATTAAAATACCAATAGTCTATCTTGAGGTCATGGATGCCCTTTTCCATGATAGAGTATG
>CAZMYK010000237.1:0-4992 GCA_964570435.1 uncultured Saprospiraceae bacterium
GGAGATAGTGATGACTGGATGTATGCTAGCGCAGAAATATTCTCTTTGACTCCTGAAGTAGGAAGCGGTCAGTATGGTTTCTGGCCACCCAAGGATATGATTGATGAACTAAACAAAAGTGTTCTAAAGCAAAACTTAGTGACGCCATTGTTGCTTCATCAATATGTAGAAGCCCTTCCAACAACAGTAGATGGAACTCTTAGTCTCCAAATTGAGAAATTCAGTCTCGATTCAAGTAATACTGAAGTTGTGTTAGAAAGCCTAGATGAAGCCCTAACATTTAGTAAGACTAGTGTGAATGTAGTTTTGCAACATCTCGAAACTTATTCCGAAGCAATAGGCTATGATATAGATCTTGACATGGTTAATGACGAAGGCTTGCTTAGCTATGTCGTGATTAGAAATCATCCTGGTTATCGTCTCGTTGATACATTTACCATTGTAGTGGATGATGCACTTTCCATCATTTTCGAAGAACAAGGAGATTCTATAGGTCAATGGAATTCCATGAATTGGGCATCTACAACAGAAACCTTTTTATCTGGACCTTCCAGCTTGACAGACAGTCCGAATTCACTTTATGCTCCGGGAACCAAATCAACGATGCAAGTGAAGCAGGGTATAGACCTTTCAGATGCGACAGAGGGAAGACTCAGTTACCAAGCCAAATGGGATATTGAACAGGATTTTGACTATGCACAAGTTCTGATTTCTACTGATAGCATAAACTATGTCCCTCAATGTACCAAAAGGACAAAGGAGGGAGGAACCTTCCAACCGATTGGTCAACCCCTATATGATGGGAGTCAAATGGAATGGGTAAGTGAATCCATTGATTTGAATGACTACCTTGGTAGTAAAATATGGATCCAATTTATCATGGTCTCAGATGACTTTCAAGAGCAGGATGGAATCTATATCGATGACTTGTTCGTTCGCATTAAAACTGTAGATAGCACTAGCTCTGTGAGCCTTGATCTTGAACCATATCTGTTAGATATTCATCCTAACCCAATCAGTGATGTATTAAATTTCGATACTGATTTGCAAGTAAAGAATCTGAGCATTTTAAATGCAGTAGGGCAGCAAGTATATGAAAGTCGCATGGAAGTCTATCCAGGAAAAAATTCTGTAAATGTGGCAAACCTACCACAGGGTACTTACATTTTGGTATTTGAACTTGGTAACGGGTCAAATATTTCTAGAAAATTCGCTAAACTGTAGAAATATCACCCGCACGGGTGAATAGCAAAAATTTCATTTCTAGTACATTGCACTGATGAAAGAAAGTACGGCTGATACAGCTATCGATTTGCACCTAATTTTGAAAAGAATTGCAGAGCATGACATCGAGTTTCGAAATAAGTATCCTGAGATTTGGGAAGAATTGCAGAATGGCAGCTTGCGAAGTGAGGATTCATTACCACAACTCCTTCTAAAAGAACTATCTTCCTTTAAACTTTCAAGGAAATGAAATTTTTTGTCTTCATACTAACAATGACCCTAGGCATGGTGCAAGTTCTTGCCCAGGCTTCAAATTTCGATAGTCTTAAATCCATTGTCTCTTCCTCGGCGATTAGCCTCAATGACAAGGAGGAAGAAATGTGGCAGCTTGTGGAAGAATTTTCATGGACTGACGCAGGATACACAATGACTCTTTTAGATAGTCTTAGCACATTATCAACAGTTAAAAGTGATTCCTCTAAAATTATGAAGATCACTCGATACCATGGCAAGACGCAAAGGGCGGTTGGTAATTATGTAAATTCATTAGACTACTACCAGCAACACTTTGACTATCATAGTCGAACAAGAGACACCCTTAACATGGCCCTTTCAGCAAGTCAGATTGGAATCTTGAATCTGTTTAGCGGGAATATGGGTATTGCACAGGAGTATCTTTTAAAGGCACACAGTTTCTATACGCTGAAAGGGACATCTTCCGATATTGCAGGAGCAAACAATGGTCTTGCCAATTTCTATATTGACATGGGCCAAAAGGAAAAAGCCGTGGAACGTTATGGAATGGCACTAGAAGCATACACAGCGGCAAAAGACACCAATGGCATGGCTAATGTTCATGCCAACACTGCCTTGATCCTGATTGAGGAAAAGAAATTTGAAGAGGCTGAGAGAAATCTGCTTCTTCAAGGTAAGTACGATTCTATCATTGGTACCAATTGGGGTTTGGGCTTTCATCACGATTTTATGGGCTATCTATATTCTGAGCAAGGTAGGTATGATGAGGCAATGGCTAGCTATGAGACGGCATTAACAATTAGAGAAGGAGAACAAAGTCATTACAACATAGATGAGTCACGTACGAGCTTGTCGCGCATGCTTCTAAAATTGGAAAGACCTCAAGAGGCCATTAGTCAGGCAGTTAAGATTTTTGACAACAAGGAAAAGCAACAGTCCTTATCTCATC
The DNA here is from genome assembly GCA_964570435.1 of uncultured Saprospiraceae bacterium. GTDB lineage: Bacteria > Bacteroidota > Bacteroidia > Chitinophagales > Saprospiraceae > Portibacter. The sequence continues at coordinate 2,429 of CAZMYK010000237.1, forward strand.
TCCTATCAGCGAATGAAATTCTCTCTGAGGCTTACGAGCAAACTGGCAATTACAAGCAGGCCTTGTATCATCATAAAGAATTCAAAGTAGTAAGTGACTCTATTTATAATCGAGATCATATTGCTGAGATAGCAGCAAATGACGCCAAATTTGATCGGGTAGGGCAAGATAATGAGATAGCCCTCCTCAATACGGAGAAACTATCATCACAGAAATTGATCAAACAAAAAAATAGAACAATCATCTTTGCAGTTCTGGGAATGCTCCTGGTTTCTATACTTTCATTTATGCTCTTCCGCGTGCTAAAGAAAGTCCGATTGCAAAGAAGTAGACTAGCAGATGCTCTATCCGATAAGGAACTTTTAATCAAAGAAATCCATCATAGGGTAAAGAATAACCTGCAACTTGTTTCAAGTTTGCTCTCTATGCAATCACGAACCATCAGTGATCCTTCGGTTTCTAGTGCTATTGAAGATGGCAAAAGCAGGGTTCGATCAATGGCACTAATTCACCAAGATCTCTACCAAAATAACAATCTTAATGCTGTAAATGTAGCCTCATACCTCGATGACTTATCCAAGGAATTGTTTAGCACCTACAATATAGATGAAGATAGAATCAATTTGGAGCTTGATATCGAAGACTTAGAACTAGATCTAGATTCAATCATTCCGCTGGGTTTAATTATTAATGAGCTAATAACTAATAGTCTTAAATATGCCTTTCCTAATGATAAATCTGGCTTACTAAGGATAAAGTTGAGGCAGGTCGAAGAGGAGCTAGTACTCAATTTCAGTGACAATGGAATCGGCTATGACATTGAAAGCGTATCACAGAACAAGTCCTTTGGCACTCGCCTAATTAAGGCACTGACCAAACAATTGGACGGTCAAGTAGCTGTCGCAAGCCAAAATGGAACATCCGTGGAAATTAGAATGAATAACTTTGAGACTGCTTAGATCTCTCTTTCTTTTAGAAATTTTCAGGCCTCGTTAAATATTGCAACACCCTTGTTTTGGAATTGTGTTATTTCGAGGGTTCGTCTTCCAATTTACTTTGATAAAAAAGTAATTGCGCCCTTGTAAGCAGATTTTTAATTTTATCATTGTTCAGGTATTTTATTGACACTCAATACAAATCCCTTCCCGTGGAGGTTCGTAATTTCAATCTTATACACCGGATCTTCTCGCAAGTACTTTCTTAGTTTTGTAATATAGACATCCATACTCTTTGTAGTGAAGTACGAATCCTCCTTCCAAATTTGATTTAATGCATCTTCTCTAATTAACACCTGACCCAAGTTGTTAGCGAGCATGGCAAGTAGATCGGCTTCTTTCGGTGACAGCTTCGTCTTTTTGGGGCCCAGCTGCAGGAGACGGCTCTCTGCAGTAAATGTGAAACTTCCAATCACGTACTTTAGTCTTGAAGGTTTGATAGCAGGGCTCCCTAGTGATAAAAGGACTTCAATCTTAAGGAGTAATATTTCCGGGTCAAATGGCTTAATTAGGTAGTCTGCAGCTCCTAGTTCGTAACCCCTTACTTGGTCTTCTTTCAGCGCCTTCGCTGTGAGAAAAATGAAGGGAACTCCGCTACCAAGGGACTTGACTGATGCGGCCAATGAAAAACCATCCTTGTAGGGCATCATGACATCAAAAATACACAAGTCGAAGTTGCTATTCCTAAAGGCTGAAAATGCCTTGTTACCATCATCGCAGAGCTCTACTTCATAGCCATTGACAGATAGATAGGACTTAAGCATCATACCAAAATTTGGATCATCTTCTGCAATTAGTATTCGTTGCTTCTTCATTACTTGTTTTTTAGCGGTAGCACAACTTTAAAATTACTTCCCTTATCGAGCTTGCTGCTGACGGTGATAAAGCCGCCGTGCTGTTCTGCAACCGTCTTAGCATAATTCAGACCAAGGCCAAATCCCTTGATATTATGAATATTACCGGTGGGGACGCGGTAGAATTTCTCAAATATTCTCTTCTGCTGTTCTTTCGAAATTCCAATCCCTTCGTCGCTTACCAAAATCTCTAATCGAGAATTATTAACTTTTGTAGAAATAGATATCTCACCTCCTTCAGGAGAGTACTTAATTGCATTATCTATAATATTTGATAGAAGATTAGTGATATGTAATTTATCGCCACGCACCAAAGGCCGTTTAGCGTCTAGCTTAAGAGTTAAGGATTGATTACTACTAGCAAACTTCATAATAAACCGTTCTCTTAAGCTTAGTAGGATAGAATGAAGATCAATTTCTTCGTACTTCAGTTTGAAAGCACGCTTTTCTGCAACTGCTGCTCCAAGTACTTTTTCAACCTGCTGATTCATCCTTTTATTCTCCTCTTTTATCACCTTAGTGAAAGTTTTAATTTGCTCTGCATCGTTAATATACATTGGGTTTTCAATATTCGCTGTTGCAAAGGCAATTGTGGCCAAGGGTGTTTTGAACTCATGGGTCATATTATTAATGAAGTCAGTCTTGATCTCAGATACCTGCTTCTGCTTCACGATCACTGAAAGCATAAAAAATAGACTGCCGAGCAAGAGGAGGA
>CAZMYK010000237.1:5002-6512 GCA_964570435.1 uncultured Saprospiraceae bacterium
CGATAGGACTAGATTCTTAAGCATCCTTTTGAACAGCAAGGCGGCGGGTCGCTCCAATTGCAAGAAAATGTCTTCGTGATCTGTCATTAAGGTCCACTTGACTTTAGTTTCCACCAATAAACTGGTATCTGCACCAGCGCTCAGGTAGTCCCAGACATTACTTTTGTTATCAAAGATTCCTACATGGTAGCTGGTGAAGATATTCCTTTCAGCAAGATAAGCCTGAAGTAGGCTATCGAGATCTAACTGCACAAAGAGCTTGCTCCATTCCTTTTCATCCGAGATATCCATTCTTTTCTGTCCATATAAGAGTACAAAGCCTTCACCTAAATCTGGATCAGCAGATGGGTTTTCGCTTTCTAGTAGCGAAACTACTTCTCTAAATTGCTTTAGACGGCTGTCATATAGGGCCTCATCCCAAACATAGAGAGAACCATCGTTATTTGTCTTCCTTTGCAACTTTTGAATTAGGAAATTTATGGTGGAATCCGCACTTTCATAGTAGAAATCCAGGCTTTCTAGATCATCAGTATCAATATTTGCTCTACTATTTACTTCCTTTCTTAAATATTGATCCACCTCCCCTAAAACTTCCTTAGCAGCAGTTTCGAGTGCTATTTTATTCTGCACATATTGGTTCTTGAGCCAATAACCTTGCATGGTAAGTACACCCAGCATCGAAATTGCAATCAGCACAAAAATCAACTTGTAGACATTCTTCTTCATGTAATAAATGTAAGTCACTCGGCTCTTGATTAAAAGAACTTTAATTTTTCTTTAAGCTTTTTAAACAGTCTTTAGCCTATTGGCCTGTTTGGAAGAGAGTTTTAGCTTTTGCTTAGCTCTATTTAGTTTTTACTTAATGAAAACAAGCTTCAATCATCCACATCTTTGCTTCATCATTAACAACAAAAATTAAAATTTATGAGAAATCTATTAATTACTCTTCTAATAGTCTTAACGAATCTTCTTACGTCCAGTTTACATGGACAAAATACCATCGAAATTCGCACTGAAGGTGATGATATCCGATTAGAAATGATGCAAGATGGCAAATTGTTTGCTAAGACCTATGAATCCTGGAAATCAATAAATACTGATGAAGATCTACAAAAGTTCACCAATCACTTTATCGACTCCTGCGGTTTAAAAGGACTAGCTGAAGGCTTACATTTTGATCTTAGCGACGGAATAAGCTTAAAGTCTGACAAAGTCGACATCAGAATTAAAACAAAAAAGAAAAGCCATTCACTAGATATTTCAGTTAGGTCCCAAGAAAAGGAAGAATCGAAGAATAAGCAATAGCATGAGACTAATCTTAATCTAAGACTTCTTTAAGCCAAAAAAGACCATCTATTTACAATTCTAAAATCAAAAAGCAATGAAATATTTACTAATAATCCTATTACAAATAGTAATGTGCAATTGGTCATTTAGCCAGATTGCTCCAATAAATCGAGACACTTTGAAAATGCAGTTGGAAAAGTATCTAGCAGAAACCAAAGCTCCT
>CAZMYK010000238.1:0-6507 GCA_964570435.1 uncultured Saprospiraceae bacterium
TTGCGCAGTGATATGGATAAATCGCTGCTCCATTTCATCATAGGCCTCTAAGGCCATTGGATTAATTTCACCATAGTTCTCCAGCCTCTTTTTGAACTTCTCAACACCAAGAGCTAGATCATCTGCCTGCACTTGGTCTTCAATATCTACTTCTAAGAGGTCAGAGATCTTGCAGTCGAACTCTATGTTCAGACGTTCTTTAATGCTGTTTTTCTTGAACTTATAATCATTGAGCTTGTCTTTTAGTTCATTAACTAAGTACTGAGTTTCTTTGATCTTTTTGGATAGTGCTCTAATTTCATCTTCAACTTGATTAGCAAGTGCCCTTGCCTTGAAATAATTTTGCTCCGCGCTAGAAAGTTGGTCTTGGTCTTTATCCTTTTGTTCGTATTTCTTTTCTAGTAGAATTTTCAGTCCTGCTAGGTCGCTCGATGAGATCTTCAATTCGATTTCTTGGCGATCTAAAGTCTTCTTTGCTTCAAATAGCGATCTTCTTAATTCCTCGGATCTGCGATCTTGGAAATTAAGATCTTTCTTGATGCCTAAAAGGAGATTTTCGTTTTGAATCAACTTTATGTTCTGTGCATTGTAATTTTGACGACTTGTGCTAAGTTCATTACTAAGCACTTCTATTTCAGAATTCTGTTCACTAAGTTCTACTCTTAATTGCTGAATTTGTATTTCTGTATTGGTTTTAGTTAGATTTAGTTCGCCGAGCTTTTGGGTAATTTCTTCTTGTTTGGTTTGCAATTCGAGGTTGTTTGACCTAATTGTAGTAATTCGACCTTCAGCGCTTTCTATTTTTGCCTTCAGAAGGATCACCTCTTTCTCTATCCCTGCTCTATTGTGCTCTTTGACTTTGATTTCGCGTTCATAGTCTTTTGTTTTGAAATCTTTGACTTGGGCCTCAAGTTCTCCTAAAATCTTACGCCTTCCCTCGATCTTTACAGTTTGATGTCTTAGCTGTTTTTCAAGTTCTTCGATCCTCTTCTTCCTACCTATTTTTTTTCCTTCAAAAAGGCCCACGGAACCACCGTTAATCTGGTTTGGTGTCCTTAAGATGCTACCCGTAGCACTAACTGAATCTTCAGCGATCTTAAAAATTTCATCCTCACTTTTAATGACTACATGGCCACAGATCAAATTGATCAATGGCCGATATTTTTCATCACATTCTATTACCGTAGATATAGAATCCTTCAAAGCCTTGGGTTGAGTTTTTGTCACCGCCTCTAGGAGAAAAAACTGAGCCTTTCCCTTCTGCGAACGCTGTAGTAAGCCTATAGCTGTTCGAGCCTCTTCTGCATTCTCAACAATGAAGTGGTCTAGGTAGGGACGCAGGACCTGTTCAACAGCTGCCCGATATTCCTCACTAGTGTTAATAACATCTGAAAGCAAGGTTTTCTTACCCTGCCATTTTTGATGGAGAAACTTTACAGATTCTGAAAATCCTTCTAAGTTCTCTATCATCGATTTCAGAAGGTCCCTTTCATTTATTAGAGCATCTGACGACCTATTGAATTTGGCTAATTCATCTTTCGCCTTGGATATTTCACCTTCAATACTGCTTATACTTTCTTTTCTATGTTCTTCTTTTTCTTTCACTTGCAATAGCTCTTCCCCAAGAAGCAGGAGTCTACCTTGTAGTTCTTTTAATTTCTCTTCTTGGACGACAGAACCCTTAAGAATTTCATCTATAAGGGCCTTGTTTTCTTTTCCTGTCCGAATATATGTCTCCTCCTTGTTCTGCAGGACAGCTAGCTCTTTATCAGTATTGAAAATCGAATTTTGCAGCAGCTGGAGCTTAGCTGCTTTTTCTTCCTGAAATTCCTTATTGGACTTAAACTTTGAATTGATAGAGTCAAGCAAATCTTGGATACGGTCTAGCTCCCTTTTGTTTTCCAGATATAGGCCCTCATTTTTTTTGTATTCATTACCTAATTCAGTTTTTGTGATCTGGACTTGCTCTAGTTGAGGTTCAGCTTGCAAGATCTCATTTTTGGCCTTGGAGATATTTTTTTCAGAAAACACAATTTTCTGAGCTAGAAGATTTTTTTCATTTTCTGATCTTCGGATGTCATCTAAAAGGTCATTAAGTTTTTTCTGGTAGCTGGAAAGATCTTTCTCACCTTCGAGATTCTTTCTTTTTTCCTCCTCCAAAATGGCTTCCTTCCTAGATAAGTTGGTGGACAGCAAATTGTATGCATCGCTGTGTTCTTGAATTTTTTGCCTTAGCGAATGCACTCCATTTTCTAGGTCTTCCCACTTCAACTTATATAGCAGGATACTTTGGCTACGATATTTTGCCTTTATTTCAAAATACTTCTTGGTCCTTTTGGCTTGCTTTTCAAGATCCTTCAAGTTTTTTTCGATTTCGAAAAGCAGGTCCGCAACTCGCTCCAAATCTGCATTGGTGAGCTTTAGTTTCTGAAGAGTTTCTTTCTTACGTTTCTTAAACTTTGAAATCCCTGCGGCTTGTTCAAACATTCTACGCCTGGCATTCTCCTTATCAGACAATATATCGTCCACCATACCGAGCTCAATGATCGAATAAGAGTTAGATCCAATCCCTGTGTCCATTAAGAGGATATGAATGTCTTTCAGTCTGCAATTAACGTCATTGATTCGGTATTCACTTTCTCCGCTTCTATACAATGCACGTGTGATTTTCACCGTATTGTACTCTGTAGGCAGAATATTCTTAGTGTTATCAAAAGTGATACTTACCTCAGCATGATTAGCCTGTTGCTTCTTGGCAGCCCCATTAAAGAGAACGTCACCCATCTGTTCCAGTCGTAGTTCTCTCGACTTTTGTTCTCCCAAGACCCATCTGAAAGCGTCTACGACATTGGACTTCCCGCTTCCATTGGGGCCAACTATTCCCGTTACATTTTCGTCAAAATAGAGCGTTGTTGCATTGCCAAAACTCTTAAATCCCTTTATCTCTAAAGACTTCAATCTCATAGCCCAGCAAAGATATTCAAATATGGCCTGCTATTGCTCTAATGTTTTCCACATATGGGGATAACTTATATTTTGATCTTTGACCAGTCAAACTTGTACAATACCCAGAGACTGATAAGTAGAGTGAGGCTCCAATACACCACCTCTGAAAACCAGGCGACTACAAGGTTAGATTCATAGTATTTTACTAGAATAATAACATAAACCATGTATACAACTGTCAGCGATGCCTGAATCTTTAGTCCAAGATTGGTTGCACCGATACCTAGTATTCCATTGAAAAATATAGCTCCAGTGGAGAAAAATAATAAGATGACCCCAACGACGTAGAGGATCGGCTGAGATTCAACTATGATAGTCATATCCTCTCGCCCAAATAGTGGGTATAGCATTGTTTCGGGAAAAAATATCACAGGTATCGAAATGATAGTTGTTATAATAAAATTGATTTTGACGGTCTTCCATATCACTGGCATTACATCTTCGTCGTGTCCTGCTCCTATCATATTACTAGCAAGGGTGTTAATTCCAGAGCTAAATCCCCATGTAGGAATACAAAGGATAAGATAGACGATCCTGGCTAGGTTAGATACTTCTAGCTGATTACCACCCATGTTTTCTATTATGCTAAAGAAGACAAACCATGCACCTAAGCCTATTATGACTTGCAGCACAATTGGAATCGATACTTTGAAGACTTTGACGACCAGAGGAATATTCAATCGTGGGAAGTAAAAAATTCCCCTAACTAACTTATTCTTTTCAAAAATCATGTAGATGATGAAAACTACAAAGGCAATAAATTCAGCGATCGAAGATGCCCAACCGGCTCCTGCAATTCCCATTTCAGGAAGGCCCCATTTACCGAAAATAAAAGCGTAATTAAGTAGCATATTAACTATGGCTAGTACCGCTACGTCAATCACAATAAATCTAGTCTTGCCAATTCCTGTGTATAGTGCCACAATGATCACACCTAGGTAGCTGAAGAAGATCCCATATGACCTCGGAATCAGGTACTTAACACATCTATCGAAGGTCTCCAGATCCGAAACAATTTGCTTAAAAAACCAGGCTCCTCCAAACTGGATGGCTATAAAGAGGATACATGAAAGGGCCAATTCAAAGTATAGTAAGGCGTAAAAGGTTCTTACCAGATTTCGATTGTCTCCTTCGCCAAATCGTCGAGCAATTATTATCTGCCCACCTCTAGAAAATCCATAACCGATGGCTGAAATAATTAGATAGAACACGCTCACGAGGCCAATTGCTCGAAAATCAACGTCGCTGTAGTGGAATAGAAACACTGAATCAGTCAATGCAATAATATTTTGCACAGCACTGCCCAACATGATCGGAATAGAGATCGCAAAGATCTGCCGATACGAAGTATCTAATTTCAAGTGTTTTCTATTGTTATGGCACACAACATAAGAAATTTTGAATGGTTTATATTTGCGCAAAATGAAATAATGAATAATAAAGACATGGAGGGGCCAGTGGCTCGAAAAGGTGGTAAGAGATTAGAGATACATGGAGATACTAGGGTGGACGAATATTATTGGATGAAGCTCTCTGACCAACAGAAAGAGGCTGCAGTTGCTGATGCTCAGACGCAAGAAGTCCTAGACTACCTGAATGCCGAAAACGACTATACAAAGATGGCTCTCAAGGGCACAGAAGCCTTCCAAGAAAAACTCTTCGATGAAATCGTTGGTAGAATTAAGCAAACCGATATGTCAGTGCCCTTTAAGAGCAATGGCTACTTTTATATTAGTAGGTTTGAGGAGGGACAAGAATATCCGATTCACTCAAGAAAAAAAGAAAACCTAGAAGCCCAAGAAGAGGTGATGCTTGATGTAAATCAGCTGGCTAAGGATTATGAATACTTTGCGATTGGTGGTAGGTCCGTTAGCCCCAACAACAAAATTCTGGCCTATGGGGAAGACACTGTCAGCCGGAGGATTTATACGATAAAATTTAAGAACCTTGAAACAGGAGAATTGTATGAAGACGAAATTGCCAATAGTAGCGGTTCCGCAGTTTGGGCCAATGATAATAAGACGATCTTTTACTCTCGAAAAGACGATGCCTTAAGGTCATACAAAATCTTTAGACACGTTCTTGGTACTTCCTCAGTGGATGATGTTGAAATCTACCATGAGGAAGATGACACCTTCAGAACCTTTGTATATAAAACCAAATCTAAGAAGTTCATAGTGATAGGATCATTTGCGACCGTTTCAAACGAATACCGAATTCTAAATGCAGACCAGCCTTATGATGAATTTCAAGTCTTCCAAGAAAGGGAGAGGAATCATGAATATGGCATTGCTCATTATGGAAAGCAGTGGTTCATCAAGACAAATATGGATGCGAAAAATTTCAGGCTAATGCAATGTGCCGAAAACGCAACCAGGAAGGAAGATTGGCTAGAGGTTATACCTCACAGAAATGAGGTCTTACTTGAGGGACTTGATATTTTCAAGGACTTCCTCGTCCTATCTGAAAGAATCGATGGTATTACAAAACTTAGAATTCGTCCATGGGATGGAAGTGAAGAGCACTATGTTGAATTTAAAGAAGATGCCTACATGGCCTATACCACGACAAATCCTGAATTTGATACCTCGGTTCTGAGATTAGCTTACACATCCATGAAGACTCCAAGCTCGACTTTTGACTATGACATGAAGTCAAGATCTATGCTTCTTCTGAAGCAGCAAGAGGTCCTGGGTGACTTTGATTCGACTAATTATGAGTCCCAAAGGCTATATGCAAGTGCCCAGGATGGTGTGCGTGTCCCTATTTCATTAGTGCATCACAAGGAAACGCCCTTAGATGGAAGTGCTCCCCTCCTACTATACGCCTACGGTTCCTATGGACACAGCATGGATCCCTACTTTAGTAGTGTTCGATTGAGTCTCCTAGATCGTGGCTTCGTCTACGCCATAGCTCACATTCGTGGTGGTGAAGAAATGGGAAGACATTGGTATGATGACGGAAAGTTGCTTAAAAAGAAGAACACGTTCACGGACTTTATTGCGTGCGGGAACTTTCTTGTGGCTGAGAAAATCTGTAAGGGTGACCAGCTTTTTGCAATGGGTGGAAGTGCTGGGGGCTTACTCATGGGAGCAATTGTAAATATGCAACCTGCAATGTGGAAAGGTATCGTGGCAGCGGTTCCCTTTGTAGATGTAGTAACAACCATGCTTGATGATACAATACCACTTACCACGGGGGAGTATGATGAATGGGGCAATCCAAATGTAGAAGAGTTTTATTACTACATAAAGTCTTATTCACCCTATGACAATGTGGAGGAGAAAGACTACCCACACATGCTAGTGACAACAGGTTATCATGATTCTCAAGTCCAATATTGGGAACCTGCTAAGTGGGTTGCAAGGTTGAGGGATAGGAAGACGGATAGCAACCTACTGCTCTTACATACTAATATGGGTGCAGGCCATGGAGGAGCGTCAGGTCGCTTCAAAAGATTCAAGGAAACAGCTCTTGAATATGCGTTTCTGATTGAACGAG
>CAZMYK010000239.1:0-6504 GCA_964570435.1 uncultured Saprospiraceae bacterium
AAAGTAAACGTAATTTCATAATCTCGTTTTTTTTAATTTAAATTTTAAAGTTCTTAATGTCAATTTGACACAAAGTAAGAAAAGTTTTATATTTTTGCAGTAGATTGTTTTAAAAAACATAAAATTATTCCTAATGTCTCTGACTAAATTTAATTTGCTAAGTGTCTGTATCACACTATTAATGGTGCTTTCAGCGATTTCATCCTCAAATGGGCAGAAAACGGTCTCAGGAATCATTGTCGACGAGGTGACTGGTGACGCCCTTATTGGTGCCACAGTTGTGTCAAAAGAAGACGCATCTAATGGCACAACTACCGATATCGACGGTAGTTTCGTACTGGAAATAAGGAGAAGCGAGGAGGCTTTGATTATTTCGTACACAGGCTATAAAGATAAGTCAGTCAAAATTGATGGTGATAACCTCGGTGTTATCACAATGGCATTCGGCGAAATACTAGATGAAGTTGTGGTAGTAGGGTATGGAACCGTTAAGAGGGAGGATGCGACCGGCTCTATCCAATCAGTTTCAGCTAAAGACTTCAATAAGGGAGCAATTGCAGGTCCACAACAACTACTTTCTGGTAAGGTTGCTGGTGTGGCCATTACGACTGATGGATCACCTGGAGGAGGATCAAAAATTAGAATCAGAGGGGAGTCTTCTCTAGCGGCATCGAATGATCCACTAATAGTCATTGACGGCGTGCCACTAGACAATGGCGGTGTAGCAGGGAACAGAAATCCACTAAATATAATTAATCCTAACGATATCGAGAGCATGACTGTCTTAAAGGACGCGTCAGCAACAGCAATCTATGGAAACAGGGCTGCTGGAGGTGTCATCCTAATCACAACAAAGAAGGGTGAGCTAGGACAGAAACTCAGAGTTGGGTACAACGGTAATGTTTCATTTGGTAGGGCTGTCAATAAGGTTGACGTGCTCACGGCAGATGAATACCGTACAACATTAGAAAGTTACTTTCCTGAAGAACACCCATCCTTTGATTTGGTAAGCGATGGTGATACTGACTGGCAGGATGAAATATACCGCCAAGCAATTGGTACAGATCACAATGTGAATGTCTCTGGTGGAATTGGGGTTGTACCATATAGAGTTTCTCTTGGTTTCACTGACATGCAAGGGATCTTGAAGACGGATAATTTTAATCGGTACACAGCTGGTATCAATCTAACGCCAGGATTTCTAAATAATTCCTTGCAAGCTAAGGTTCATCTGAAGGCCATGAGGACTAAGAACAAATTTGCAAACCGCGGTGCAATAGGCAGTGCTTTGGGCTTTGATCCTACTCGAAGTCCACTTGACCCCGACAGCCCTTATGGCGGTTTTACAACATGGACGAACGTCAATGGCGACCCCAATCCCATTGCTCCAACTAATCCCTTGGCTCTATTGGAATTACAGGACAGCAGGTCCACTGTGGCCAGATACATTGCAAATGTAAACTTAGATTACAGGATTCCTTTTCTTAAAGATCTACGGGCAAATTTGAATCTTGCATATGACTACTCTAATGGCTCGGGCACTGTAATGATACCTACCACTGCAGCATTTGCATTTGATCCTATTTCGGGAGGAGGAGTAAACAATGTTTATGAGCAATCGAAGACCAATTCACTTTTGGAATTCTATTTAAATTATAAGAAGTCACGAGGTATGCACGCTTTCGATGTGTTGGGAGGATACTCCTGGCAACGTTTCTTTAGTGATAATATATTCACAAATTCAGACGTGGCAGGAACCCCTGCTGAAACGCAAACAGGTAGTGATCCATCGGAATCTTTCCTAGTGTCTTTATTTGGAAGAATTAACTACTCGTATGCCGATAGATTTCTGTTGACGGCTACTATGAGAGGTGATGGTACATCAAGATTCTCACCTGAGGAAAGATGGGGGCTATTTCCTGCTGCAGCGGCTGCAGTCAAGGTCATCGAAAATGAAAATCAGTACTTTGATCGTCTGAAAGTACGACTTGGATGGGGGATTACTGGTCAGCAAGATATCGGAGACGACTATGCGTATTTGGCCAGGTATCAGCTAGGTCAAAGCAATGTACAGTATCAGTTTGGAGAAGAATTTATTCAGACCTATAGGCCCAATGGCTATGATGGAGCCATTCGATGGGAAGAAACGACAAATCTGAATCTAGGAGTTGACTATTCAATTATTAAGGATAGAATTTCTGGTTCGATTGAATTGTATAGAAGAGATACAAAGGATTTACTTAACCGTGTGCCGGTCCCTGCTGGGACAAATCTAACCAACTTCATTACAACGAACGTTGGGAATATGGAGAACAAGGGGATTGAATTGGTTTTTAATTTTACGCCAGTTTGGACCGACAAGATTACGTGGGAACTAGGTACTAACTTTGCGGCGAATCGCAATACCATTACCAACCTTACGGCCACAGATGATCCTTCGTACATAGGAATCTTAACTGGTGGAATCGCTGGTGGGGTGGGTAGCAACATACAGATCCACAGTGTAGGTTTTGCTCCGAGTTCATTTTATGTTTACAAGCAGTTGTACGATGAGGACGGGAATATCCTGGAAAATGAATTTGAAGATCTCAATGGAGACGGTGTCATTAATGATGATGACAAGTATCGATTTGAGAATCCAGCCCCTGACTACAGTATCGGTCTGACTAACAATTTTAGGATCGGTGACTTTGATTTATCCTTTGCAGGGCGAGCCAATATCGGTAACTATGTTTATAATAATGTTGCAACTGACCAAGGGTGGCTAGACAGACTCTACAATTCTAATGATGTCCTTTGGAACATACACCAAGCTGGAGTCGACAATAATATCGCCAGGCAGGCAAGCGTCACATTTAGTGATGCCTACGTCGTAAATGCAAGTTTCTTTAGGATTGATCATGTCACAGCAGGTTATGATCTTACTGGAGTGATAGGTCAAAACATACGTGTATATGCAACAGTTCAGAATCCTCTAGTTTTTACTACTTATAGTGGATTGGATCCGGAAATTGGTAATGGCATTGATAATAATGTTTATCCGAGACCAAGGACATTTCTTTTTGGAGTAAGTGCTAATTTTTAAAAAAAATCACATGAATTACATAAAATTGACTTTCTGTGCATTCCTCATACTGACAACTGTCGGTTGTTTCAAGGATTTGAATACAGTGCCGCTCGATGAGGATATCGTTACCTCGTCCGCAGTTTTCGAAGACCCTGCATCTTACCTCCAGGTCTTAGCAAAGTTATATGCTGGATTAGCAGTTAGTGGACAGCAAGGGCCAGCTGGGCAATCTGATATTGAAGGTATTGATGAGGGTTTTGGTCAATATTTAAGGGGTTACTGGTACCACCAAGAATTGACAACTGATGAGGCTCTGATTGGATGGAATGATCAGACCATACAAGATTTTCATGGGCAATCATGGACAGCTTCTGATGCCTTTATTTTCGCCTGTTATTCTAGGATATTCTACCAGATAGCACTAGCTAATGAATACATCAGAGAGACAAGCGCCGAAAAGCTAGCGTCAAGAGGTGTTGATCCAGCCCTAGAATCCGACATACAAGGGTACAGGGCAGAAGCAAGATTTCTCAGGGCCCTGAGTTATTCTCATGCCTTAGACCTCTTCAGAAATGTACCCTTTGTAACTGAAAATGACGTTGTGGGTTCCTTCTTTCCAGAGCAAATTCAAGGTCCAGCTTTGTTTAAATATTTAGAAGATGAGTTGCTAGAAATAGAAAATGACATAGCCACTGTGAGAAATAATGCTTATGGAAGGGCGGACCAAGGTGCTGTGTGGATGCTTCTAGCAAAGCTATACTTGAATGCTGAAGTCTACTCTGGGACTGAGATGTACGCTAAGTGTTTGGAATACTGTAACAAAATCCTTGGAGCTGGATATGAATTAGATACTGAATATACCCACCTCTTCCTGGCAGATAATCACCAATCGACTGAGGTCATCTTTCCGATTACCTTTGATGGAGTGAACACAAGAACTTGGGGAGGAACAACCTTCCTGGTTAGTGCTGGAATAGGAGGTTCGATGGATCCTAATGAGTCAGGGGTTTCAGCAGGTTGGGGTGGCCTCCGAACCACTAAGGAATTTGTGGCTAAATACGCTAATGAAAATAAAACCCTAGTTGCTCCTAACGAGGGAGATACCAAGCTATACCCTAAGGTGTATATTCCAGGGTCATTTAACGACTTCGACGCCTCAGATACAGAAAACTCCTTAGCCTCTGCAGAAGCAAATAAAATCTTTGAAGGATACAAGTTCTTTCCTGACGCAGGTACAGAATTTGTAATCACTACCATACCTTCTCTTGCTCTGAAGTTTGGTGACAGTGATGGCGATGGTATTTTAGAGCAAAATGGTGATAACATCCTTGCCGAGGATGCAGGCCTTCATTACTTTAAGGTAGATATGAATGACATGTCATATGAATTCGAAAGACAGGACTTCGGGATACTAGGTGATGCCACTACGGCAGGTTGGGATGGAGAAGATTTAGATATGACCTGGGACCCAGAACGACAAGGTTTGTCCATAGTCCTTCCACTTACTGCAGGAGGATTTAAATTTAGAGTCAATGATTCGTGGGATATCAATTATGGAGACACTGAAGCGGATTCGATTCTGAACCTTGAGGGTGATGACATCATTATCGAGAAGAGCGGTAACTATGAGGTCATTCTATATGTTGACAAACCAGATTATACCTATGAAATTAGCTTTCTCGACTTTGATCGCCGAAAACTCTTTTACACAGATGGACAAAGCCTAGAAATCGATGATGTAGGAATATTTACAGATGGATATGCAATACAGAAATTTAGAAATATCAATAGAGATGGATCTCCAGGTTCTGACAATGCACATCCAGATACGGACTTCCCTATGTTTAGGCTGGCAGATGTGCATCTAATGGCAGCCGAGTCCATCTTACGAACAGCAGGGGATCGATCGACTGCGCTTGATCATGTTAATAAGGTGATCACACGTGCCTTCCAGGGTGAATCTGCGAATATTACGGATGCTGAGCTCGACCTAGACTTTATTCTCGACGAAAGAGCGCGGGAGTTGTATTGGGAATGCCACAGAAGAACGGATTTGATCCGATTTGGTCAGTTTTCTTCAGGACAATATGTTTGGTCTTGGAAGGGGAATGTGAAGGAAGGGAAGATTGTGGAAGCCTTTCGCGATATATTTCCTCTGCCATCTTCGGATATCAGTGGAAACCCCAACTTAACACAGAATATTGGATATTAAGTTTATATGGATTAGTGAGCATTTAGCCTATGGCTAGGTGCTCATTTTTTTAAATCTACCTTTGACTCTTCCTCTTTCTTTCTCTATCAAGGCCATAAATACGAATCATCACTATCTATCGATACTCCTAGGTCAACACTTATTACTTTGCCGAATTCCACATTAAGAGTGATCCAATTTTTGTATTCGCTGTAAGTACACCAGAAATCCTATTTATCAACTTCCCATTTTTTAACAATCTGATTAAAAACCTCATTTTCAATAAAGTCGATCGTTTGGCCTATAATTTTCTTGCCCTGATATCTTAAATCTTGGTGGCTGCTTGAAATATATCCTAGTTTGCTTTGTTCGTGTTGGTAAATTGTCAATCGTAAATTCTGCTCGTTGAATTCGAGTATCAGCCTGTTAGGATCGTGAGAGTCTATCTTAGTCTTGTTGGGCTTGCCTAAAATGCACTCTATTTGAGCTGGATTCATCGCAAACTTGATGTTTTATATGCCGATACCAGGTTTAAGTTGCATGCTTTGTGATTTATATTTGCAAATTCAGAAGTAGCGCTTAGTCCCTTAAGTTTCTCATCTCTTGCAGTTGCTCCTTTAAAGGGCTCAAAGCCCTTTAATGGATAATCTCGCTAGATCTGTTTCTTTGAAAGTCATCTTACACATTCGACATAGCTCATACTAGTTTAAATTAGGGCTATTTTCAATTGGCCATTTGTAAGCAAATCAATCTACAATGCAAGGTCTTAGCTTATCTCTCGAGACTTAAGAATAGTTTTTCGCAGCCCAGAAAAACTTTGCCACCTACTATTCTAAAATATAAGCAGTCAAAAAGCGTTTGCTTTTGTTTCAATGAATTCAGATCGAAGTAGACATATTCAGAAGTAGCGCTTATTCCCTTAAGTTTCTCAACTCCTGCAGTAGCTCCTTTAAAGGGCTCAAAGCCCTTTAAAGGAAAATCTCTCCAGATCTCTTTCATGAAAAGTCATCTTATACATTCGAAATAGCTCTACCTAGCTTAAATTAGGGCTATTTTCAATGGGCCATTGGTAAGCAAATCAATCTACAATCAAATTCTTAGCCAATCTATTGAAACTTAAGAATAGCTTTTCGCAGCCCCGAAAAACTTTGCCACCTACTATTCTAAAATATAAGCAGTCATAGGGTCCAATTTGATGGCTGAAGTCAAATCCAGTGATCTTCCGCTGACAACATCGGCCACCTTC
>CAZMYK010000240.1:0-6486 GCA_964570435.1 uncultured Saprospiraceae bacterium
GCCAGTATTGATGAAGAAGAAGGGAGTCAATAGGCATGTTTGGGATCTAAGGCATGCAATTGTTCCGGGTGTACAAGATGTATACATAGAAGGATCTTACAGGGGCCATAAGGTTCCTCCTGGGAGCTATAAGATTAAACTCATTGTCAATGGCGAAGAGCTTGAGTCGGAAGTAGAAGTAGTAAAGAATCCTAATTATCCTACTACCGCAGAGCAGTATGCAGAATTCGATTTGTTTATGCAGGAAACGGAAAAGGAACTTAGGGAGATGCACCAATTGGTTAATGACATGGATGATTCAAGAAAGACCCTAGAGACCATCTTAGAAAAGATACCTGAAGACGAGAAATATGGGCAACTTAGAAAGCGTGTAGAAGAGATCGTCTCTAGAATGAAGGCATGGGATGGCGACATGGTTCAGCGCAAGACCAAGGCCTACGATGATGTAGAAAATTTTCCAAATAAGTTTACTGCAAACTACCTGTTTGCAATGAACTCAGGTGAGAGCGATCTACCTCGAATTACTCAAGGGCTAAGAGATAGAATGAAGGACCTAAACGAGGATTGGAAGGGGCTTAAGGAACGAGCAAATAAGCTATACAATGAAGAGCTTCCGTGGGTGAACAAGGCCTTATGGGAGGCTGGGATTGGTGCCCTGATTCTCGACGGTAGAGCTTGAAAATTTAGGTGTGGTTGTCACTGTAATAGAATCAATGGAATGGTCTGCTTATATTGACAAGCAGATCTTGACTTTGTGAAATATTAGCAACAAAATAATTTTGATCAGCTGCCATTATAATGGTATGTCTTTTAATGCGGTAGAATCTACCAAATCTCCTCTTCCCAAGCATATCTTGCTTTTAAACCGCATATGTAGGTAGCGTTTTATACCCTGCGAGAATTTAAGTTTGTTGAGGCTCCAATCAATACTCCTTCGCCAATAATAAGGAATGTTAAAGTTCAATTTTAACATTTTGCTTGATGATTCATTGCAGAAATTTATAGCAGTTAGTAATTGTATCCGCTTCTATTGGTAAAATTTTTATATGTACCTACCTCACTACGAATCATTTCTTGATGCTTATGGTAGTACATACTAATTTTCAATCTATTAAATGTTAAAATATATTGTAATATATAGTGCGTATTTGAATTCATGTTTATATATTTGGCACTAAATGTGTGTTAGTAACCATGAAAATTAGTAACACACTCTTACCAACCTGAAAGATTATTGGAAATATCGTTGTTATAGATAGATGACTTCGAATCGCACCTTTTTCGAACTTTGTGCCCCCTGAAAGATTAACACACTTCCAATATACATTATGCGATTAAAATTTTAGCTCTGTGCGTCTGCATAGGGCCTAGGTTACATATGTGTTTAATTAACGTTTAACGTTATCCGGAAAATGAAAAACAACTCCACTTATTGCTGTAACAGCAATATGAAAATCGATGACCCAATCACTGAGGTCCCTAATTCCTATTTCAAAAATTTCAAGACTATGATTACGAAGGTAAAGGCTCATGTATGCGCAATTCTTATTGTGCTGGTAATGATGTTTCAGCAGAACAAAGCTCACTCACAAGCATTTACATGTCCGGCAGGATCTGCCTTATGCAGTGTGGATTGGGCTAATCCCTCTGCTACCTCAGCAACAACATTTACCTATAAT
This sequence comes from uncultured Saprospiraceae bacterium, assembly GCA_964570435.1. Classification (GTDB taxonomy): domain Bacteria; phylum Bacteroidota; class Bacteroidia; order Chitinophagales; family Saprospiraceae; genus Portibacter. The sequence goes on from CAZMYK010000240.1 coordinate 1,680, forward strand.
ATGATGTGCAATGGTGAAGCAATAACTGTAACATTGGAAAGATTATCCGGCTCGATAAACCTAAATAGTTTTTGCGGAGCCGGAGATCTATGCGGGGCTTGGATTGGTTCTGGGGACGATTCTGCACCGATAGGTAGTGGTGAAGACTATAGAATAACTTACTCCAAACCAGTTTTTAAAACGGAAATTGGTTTTTGGGCCATCAATGATAACTGTGATGGGGATGAGGATCTGATTAATTGGGGGACAAATGGAGGAAGCTCTACCTTAACTTGGGTAGGAGTGGCAGGAAGCCCAAGTACAGGTGGGAATTGTGGAGCAGGAGATGGAGCTCAAGCACCAACCTTTGACGGTACGACGTTAACGGGTGTTCAAGATGTACCAGGTGATCCATTCAGTCAAGGAACTTGTTGTAGTGATGGAGGATACATGACGATAGAAGATGCAGCAGGCTTCACAGAAGTAACATTCAGAAGAGAAATAGCAGATACCAGACCTGGAAATGGTTTCACAAGTTCTACGAATGGGATTATTATGGGCGGGAGGACCTTCGATGATGATAATTCAAAATTTTGCGTACAAGGACCGAGAGAAATCTGTTGTGACAACGTGGACAACGATGGAGATGGATTGGTAGATGAAATTGACCTACTAGATTGTCCAGATAAAGATGGAGATTTGGTGGCAGATGATTGTGATCTAGATGATGATAATGACGGAATTCCTGACTTAGTGGAATTAGATTGCCCTTCCATGGAACCACTGAATACGCCTGGAATTGCTGAGAATACGAACTTATTTTCAGGTGGTATGGTGACACTGACTGGAATCTATGGAGGTGGAGTTGATTTCACAGCTAGTACAATGGGTACTGCAGGTTTTAGTCCTAATGGCGTGCAAATTCAGAATGATGCAGATGTAGGTGCTGGTGATTTTGGAGACTATGTGTATGTACAACCAATAAATACAGACAATGTAACAACAGGAAACACAGCAGTCTATACTCTAACCTTTGCAGATGCAAAGGACGTGAATTTTTCTATGGGAGGTTTAAACAATAGTGATCAGATGAAGATCGAAGTCTTCAATGATGGGGTTCCAGTCTTCATTGATGAAACTAATTTTAGTAACCTTTCTCCAGGATTGGTTGTGACAGATAACATTGCCACTGGTAATTCTACCAGTGGGGGAGTTGATCCAGTCTTAAATATGTTCACAATTAACATTCCCGAAATCATAGACTCGATAGTAATCATGTCTGGGAAGGGCGATAATGCAAATAGCACCGTAACTGCAAGTTTTTTCCTCTTTTCATACTGTCCCATAGTAGATACAGATGGCGATGGCATTTCTGATGATTGCGACAAAGATTCAGATGGAGATGGTTGTCCTGACGCTATTGAGGCAGGATGGACTGGCATTACAGTAAATTCTGGATTTAATGCAATAGACTCTACACTTTCTGGTTCTGTTGATCTAAATGGTGTACCAGTATCAGCGTCAGGTCAAACTGCGGCTACTACAGGTGGTATTCTTGATTCACAAAATCCTTCAATTCAAGGTCCTGAATGTCCTTGCGTAGATGACAAAGACGGTGACCTTATTTGTGATAAGGATGACTTAGATGATGATAATGACGGAATCTTAGATGATGTAGAAAGAGCATGTGGATCGGGAACAGCAGCTGAAACTTCGAATGACTATACCGGAGCAGCCTTAAAAGAAACAAACGGAACCTTTACTAATGGGACAGCATCAGCTGACTATATGGTAGATTTTATTGATGTGAATGCCAACTTCAATGCAAATAGCATTATGGAAGGTGGCGCTGTACACTTTTTGTTAAATGATAATGATAATGACGGCATGCATCAATCTCAGATTGATATCACAGCCAACGCAAATACATCTTTGTCAACTTTCATATGGGGATCTCAAGCAACAAGCAGCACCATAGCAGCTGGATTTAGGGACAATGAAGCTCAGTCTATCCTCTTAGATTGGTCTCCTGCTGTTACAGCAAAAGTTGTTGACCCTTTGAATCAACTCGATATTGCTGATGGTAGTTTTATCACGTCAGGAACAACAATTGTTCAAATGTCAAATTTATTCAACGGTCAGGCAACTTGGTATTTGGAGTTCGACCTCGAAGGAGAAACAAACTTTACTTTAAATACAAGTCATGATAAAACTGCAAATGGAAGATTCAATCTGGAATCTTTTGGATTTAGTATTGAAACTTGTGCAATTATAGATACCGATGGTGACGGAATAGAGAATTTTTGTGATCTTGATTCAGACGGAGATGGTTGCCCTGATGCGATAGAAGGAAGTTCTTCTACTATTAGTTTTGAGGACTTAGAAGATTCTCAGTTAGCAGGCGGTTCTACAGGAGTAATCGAAAATCTAGGAAATATTGTTTCAGCGACAGGGGTGCCAGACCTTGCTGGTGATGGACAGGAAATAGGTGCTTCTCAAAATGGGATGGATGCTACTGCTTGTGAAGAAAAATGTTGTGATGGAATGGACAATGACGGAGATGGACTAGTTGATGAGGCAGACAATGAGTGTCCAGATAAGGATGGGGACGGTCTACCAGACGAGTGTGATCTAGATGATGATAACGACGGAATTTTAGATACAGCTGAAAATTGTGGCGATTGTGTAGCAACTTGTGATTTTACACCAGGTACAAATAATGGTACCTACAACAGATATGATTGGACTGGTGCTTCAAATGCCGGACTTCAAGCTGATGGTTGTAACAATATAAGTAATCCAAATTGCTATGACTTGCAAGTTGGAGTTTTGGATGATCCGAAGCCTAGTTTTCTTTCTGCCGCTCATCCTTTGTTTCCTAATATATTAGGTTTTCCAAATAATAGTCAAGATCAAGTATATAGCCCTAATTTGGATATTTCTAATGCAATTTTTGAAGATCCAGTGATACAAACCAACAAGTGGGCTGCTCATGCTTATTTAGCCATTCCACCTGCTTCTTGTATGCCATTAGAAACCACAGAAATGGAAATAATGGTCCGTGCAAGAAATATCGGGTACCAACATTCACTAGCATATGCAGCTCCGTCATGGGATGAGTCTACAGCGGTGAGAATAGGGGAGGTTTCTGTTGATGATAACAACAATGCACCTCAGCAACTTGAACTAGTAGGACCTTTTTATACAACAGGTGCAGCACACCCATTTTTTACTGGAACCAATCCACCACAAACTGGTATGCTTTCGATTCCAATCAGTCCTAATGAAGTTTCAGAAGGATTCTTATATGCTGCAAGTCTTGATGATTCAGCACTAGGAGAGGTAGAGTGGCAATATACTTCTGATGGTGGTTTGACATGGCAAAGAATTCCTGATGATTGGTTTTATGCAGACAAACAAGATGCAGCTACTGCATCAGCTAATGCAGAAGTATGGACCTGTGATGATTCAGGAAATTGTACCTCAAACCTAGGAAATGGGCCTACTGCAAGAACAGTATTGGTAGCAGGAGGTGCCGTTGAATCTAACTGTGTAGAAGTAGATACAGATGGTGATGGAATACCTAATTCTTGCGATAAAGATTCTGATGGAGATGGCTGTCCAGATGCTGTAGAATCTGGGTTTACTGGCTATAATGTTACATCTGTTTTTGCTAATAACGAAGATATAACATACGCAGATTCTGTATTTAACTCGAGTGCTGTAGACGCATTTGGTATTCCACTAGCAGTTTCAAATGGAGTCGGAGGAGTTAACTATACATTGGCAGATAATTTCTGCATCGATGGTGATTGTGTAGAATTATGTTGCGATGAGATTGATAATAATTTTAATGGCTTAACAGATGCCTTAGACGATTTGGATTGTCCAGACAAGGATCTTGATGGTGTTCCAGATGAATGTGATCTAGATGATGATAATGATGGAATACCCGATAGTGAAGAGCAAGGAAATATTTCGAATATTTGTATACCAGACTATGGAGTGACTTCAGGTGATCAAACGCAACAGACCTTTATGATCCCACTACCTAATGGAGAGAACATTATATGGGATTTCTTCCCTACCGCTCCGTTTGTAAATCTTTCTGGAGGTGTATTATCCTCTACTACGATAAGTCCTCCACAATATATTACAAGATCGGGAAAGATCAAGTTGACCTTTCCAAACCCTACAACTAATTTCTGTCTTGAATTTTCTCACTTGAATGACACAGATTCAGACTTTATAGGAGATATAACTCCTGCACCTAGCTCTCAAATGTTAGGGGCTAATCACTTCTACGAAACTACAACAGAAGTCGGACCAACTAACCCTGTTCCTGCTCCCATTTTGTGGGGAAGTAACGCTGCAAATTCAATGACAATATCCACGCTTTGTTGGGATGGACCAATTGATAGTATCACTTGGATTCAAGGAGTAAATGGTTTTAATGGTCAATTTAGAACACCTGCTAGGTATGGAACTTTTGGAAATAACTGTCTAAGTACAGACTTCGTACAAGATAAAGATGGCGATGGACTTACAGATGATTGTGATGGCGATTCTGATGGCGATGGATGTCCCGATATAATTGAATCTGGCTTATTAGGAGATGGCTCTTCGCTAGCTGGTTATACGGAGGGAGACACAACTTTCGATGTAAGTATGAATTCAGTAGGTGCGAATGGCTTACTGGACGCTATAGAAACAGGACCGGAATCAGGTATGACCGCTGCAATTTCTACTGATGTTTGTGACCCTCTAGTACAAAGTGCTGATTGTCCATGTCTGACGGATGATAAAGATGGAGACGGCATTTGTGATG
>CAZMYK010000241.1:0-5245 GCA_964570435.1 uncultured Saprospiraceae bacterium
TTGGAGTAATACCTGTTCTAGTCGAATATCTTCTCCTATAAAACCACCGAACTCTGATGGAGAGATCTCGCCTAGACCTTTGAATCTAGTGACTTCAGCCTTGCCTCGAAGTTTTGCAATGGATTCCTGCTTTTCCTTTTCTGAATAGCAATAGAAGGTTTGTTTCTTGTCTCTCACTCTAAAAAGTGGAGTTTCCAAAATGTACAAGTGTCCCTGCTTCACCAATTCCGGAAAGAACTGAAGAAAGAAGGTAAGCAAGAGCAAGCGAATATGCATACCATCTACATCTGCATCGGTTGCGATAACCACGCGGTTATACCTTAGACCGTCGATTCCATCTTCGATGTTTAAGGCATGTTGTAGGAGATTAAGCTCCTCATTCTGGTAGACAATCTTCTTACTGAGTCCATAGCAATTTAGAGGCTTTCCTCTAAGGCTGAAAACTGCCTCAGTTTGGACATTTCTGGCTTTGGTAATGGATCCAGAAGCAGAATCTCCCTCTGTGATGAAGATTGTCGTATTCAACTTGAGTTCTTCTTTTCCCTTCTTATTATCATTGTAATGGACCCTGCAGTCTCTTAGCTTCTTATTGTGCAAATTGGCCTTCTTAGCTCTCTGATTTGCTAATTTTTTTATGCCAGATATTTCCTTTCGCTCTCTTTCAGATTGTTGAATTCTCTTTAGCAGCTCTTCTGCAGTTTGAGCATTCTTGTGAAGAAAGTTGTCGAGATTGACCTTCACGAAGTCGACTACAAAAGATCTTACTGTAGGAAGGTCAGGGCCCATAGTTATGGAACCCAGTTTTGTCTTGGTTTGTGATTCAAAGACAGGCTCTTCTACCCTGACACTTACAGAACCAACGATTGCCGTAAGAATGTCCTTGGTGTCGAAATTTTTGTTGTAATACTCCCTTATTGCCTTGACGATACCTTCTCGAAAGGAAGACAAGTGAGTCCCTCCCTGAGTAGTATGTTGACCATTAACGAAGGAATAGTATTCTTCCCCATATTGCTGTCCATGCGTCAACGCAATTTCAATGTCATCGCCCTTAAGGTGAATAATCGGATACCTGATTAATTCTGGTTCTGTCTTTCTTTCTAGGAGGTCCAGTAGACCATTTTTGGAATAAAAAGTCTTTCCATTAAACTTGATTCGGAGACCTGAATTCAGGTACGCATAGTTCCAAAGTTGGTTTTCGATGTACTCGCTCCTGAAACGAAAATTCTTAAAAATTTCTGTGTCTGGTACAAATTCGAAGTAGGAGCCATTCTCCATATCGGAGCTTACAATCTTGGCATCAGCAGTAATCTCTCCTCTAGAAAATTCAGCTATCTTAGTCTTGTTCTCTCTGATCGATTGCACTTTGAAATACTTAGAAAGTGCATTGACAGCCTTAGTCCCGACACCATTCAAGCCTACTGACTTCTTGAATGCCTTACTGTCATACTTTCCGCCAGTATTAATCTTCGAGACACAGTCTACAACTTTTCCCAAAGGAATGCCGCGACCATAGTCTCGGACACTTACCCTTCCTTCATCAACCTTAATTTCTATCTTACTCCCATGCCCCATCACATACTCATCTATTGAGTTGTCAAGAATTTCTTTTAGTAGGATGTAAATGCCATCATCTTGGGAAGAACCATCTCCCAGTTTTCCAATATACATTCCAGGACGAATCCTGATATGCTCCTTCCAGTCTAGGGATCTAATATTGTCTTCGTTGTATTGAACGTCACTCATATTTGCAAAGCTAAAAAAATCATATTATTTTATTTCATAATATTCAAAATAGCAATTAGGTGGGAGATTGCACCTCCAAGGACGAACAAGTGCCAGACGAAATGGTAGTACTTTCTACTATCCTTAGCGTAAAAATATACACCACTAGTATAAAGTAAACCGCCAATGACTACCAAGCTAATTGTGTCATAATCGAAGGCAGCAAAAAAGGGTCTGAGGATGAATACCAACATCCATCCCATACCTATGTAAAGTATAAGAGATAGCCTTTCAAATCTCCCCGTAAAATAAAGCTTGAATATTGTCCCAAACAAGACGATCGACCACATGATAGCAAAGAAAATCCAAGCCATCGCCCCTTGCAAACATTTGAAAATAAAGGGGGTATAGCTTCCTGCGATCATAAAGTAGATAGAAATATGGTCTATCTTCTGTAGGAAGATCTTTCGTTCAGGCTGGAGGCTTGCATGATAGAAAGTCGAGCTTAAGAAAATGAAAAGAAAGCTGAAAACGTAAATGATGCTTGTGAAGTCATTCCATAAAAATGGGAGAACAAGAAGCCCAATCACAATACCAACCCCATGCGACAAGGTATTCGCTAGTTCTTCTCCTCTTAATGCTTTCATGAATTTATTTCTTCCGCTCTGGGAACATTTGCTCTACAAAGGTGGGAAATGAGGCACTTCCATAATGAGCAAAACTCTTGTTTGATTTCACATCTAACTTGTAATCCTTGGCGAATCGGTTCAAGAATTTTGTAAAGTCATTGTATTCTATGTTTTTAGAATTGGGCTTCGGATAACACACGATATGGCTTATATTCCCATTCGCGCTCCAAAACACATTCATCCATATTTTTAGACCTCTAATTTCAAAACCCTCTTCAGCAGCTTTTTCTTCGATATCAGCAAGCATATATATCCACTTCTTGTAGGCTTCATCCATCGAATTGTTACAAACCTCTAGAAGTAAGACTGGCGTACTGGAAACAAGCTCTCCATATGCGCGATCATCTTCAGAAATTAAGAAGGTTGTAGGTAAATCAGACGAGGAATCGGTGCCTGACGCACTCTGACACAGTACATTTGATTGCAGGAGCAATAAAAACGATATTAGCAAAATTATCCTCATCACTTATATAGCCATAAATATACTTAAAGAATTATAAATCAGGAGAATAAATCTCGAATTATTACTTTTTTGGGCTCTACCGATGTGCAAATTCTTTAATCGTTAAATATAAAATTATAATCGTTTTATCTTACCTAAGTTCAAAAATAATTTTATAGCTTACTCATAAATTAGTAACAATGTGGATTGACATAGGGTTTATTGCTTTTCTCGGATTTGGTTTCTACGTCGGATGGAAGAGAGGAATTATCAAGACATTCTATGCTATACTTTCGATCATAATTGCCATACTGCTCAGTTTTAAGTTATCACCCTTTCTGATCAATATTTTAGACAATACCTTAAAGCTTGGCAGCACCATTAGTTTTATTCTGGGCTTTATAATTGTTTTTATTGCTGTGGTCTTCGTCGTCCGTTTAATTGGTAGGGCCTTCGAGAAAGTCCTCAAAGCCATCAAGCTGAATTTCATGAATAAATTAGCAGGAGGAATAATAATGTCACTTGTGATGGTCTTTCTATTTTCTGGAATTCTCTGGTTCTTAAGCCAGACCAAAGTCCTTGCTGAGAAACAAAAAGAACAGTCCATTGCTTATCCAAGTCTTGCCCCCCTACCAGAAGCAATGCGAGGTACTTTCGATCAATTAAAACCAGCCTTCAAGGGTTTTTGGGACAAATCTCGAGAAGCCATGGAGGATTCTAACACATCAGAAGAAGCTACCACCGATGAAAATATTCAAAAATAACAATGCTTCATCAAATGATCTGAGGATCGACTACCTAGAGGAAGAGGCGACAGACTACGAAGTCTTTATTCCTTGGAAGAAGGAATTTGCAGGAAGTGAGTTCTTTAATTGGTTAAAAGTGAAGTACTTAGAATTTTCCAGCGGCGAGGCCCAAGTGGATAAAAATATCTTCTTTTTCAAGAATGAATCAACCGTGGCTTTTCGTGTCCATACAGAGGTCTTAAATATTTGCCCAACAGTTCTTTGGAATTACTGGAAGGATGAAATCAAGGACGCTGGTTATGTCCTAAAAAATAGCGAGACTGAGTATCGAGGCAAAAAGAATACCCTAAGGTACTATCTCAAGCCACGGCTTAAGTATAAGCTTGATGGTTTCCAGCGATTCGGCAATATTACCTTAGAATTGATAAAAAATTCAGGAAAACCAGTATACATTATTTTGAAGTGCACTTGGTATATAGATCAACATTTTAGAAGTCCTGATAAATTTAGCGACCTCTTTGGGCTCCTTACGAATTAATGGTCTGCCAAAGTAAGTCCTTCAATTCCTGAAGGTTTTCAGTCGTTACGGATGAAAAGTAGACTACCGGTAAGCCTTTAGGGATGTCTGGTTCTAAAAGCGACTTCAGTTCATCGTCTACAAGGTCAGCCTTAGAAATACCAAGAATCCGCTCCTTATCTAGTAATTCCGGGTTGTAACGTTCCAGCTCATTCAGCAATATGGTATATGCCCCTGAGATACTTTCTGAGTCCGCAGGAACAACGAATAAGAGGACAGCGTTACGTTCGATGTGTCTAAGAAAGCGGTGTCCCAGCCCTTTACCTTCATGAGCCTTTTCAATAATTCCAGGTATATCCGCCATCACAAAAGATCTACCGTCACGATATCCCACAATGCCTAGGTTGGGCACCAAGGTTGTAAATGGGTAGTCGCCGATCTTCGGTTTCGCTGCCGTAATTGAGGCCAACAAGGTCGACTTGCCAGCATTCGGAAAGCCGACTAAACCAACATCTGCTAGCACCTTAAGCTCTAGAACCTTCCATTCTTCAACCCCTTCTTCTCCTTGCTGGGCAAATCTGGGCGATTGGTTGGTAGATGACTTAAAATGTGAATTTCCCTTACCACCTCGACCTCCTCGCGCGATAATGTACTCTTGTCCCTGTTCTTTGATTTCAAATAGTTCTTCACCTGTTTCTGCATCCTTAGCCACCGTTCCAAGTGGAACGTCTAGGATGATGTCTTCGCCAAAAGCGCCAGTTTGGTGATTACCCTTGCCAATACCTCCAGGTCCTGCGATTACGTGCTTGCGATACTTAAGGGGTAAGAGGGTCCACATTTGCTCATTTCCTTTGAGGATGATGTGTCCGCCCCGACCACCATCACCTCCGTCCGGTCCGCCGTTAGGTGTAGACTTATCTCTGAAGAAGTGCGCTGATCCGCTGCCACCAGCTCCAGATCGACAACATATCTTTACATAGTCAACAAAGTTCTTTTCAGACATTCAAAAGGTCTATGTTACTAGATAAACGCTCAAATATTTGATCAATCGTACCCATGCCGTGAACTCTTTGCGATTTGCCTACTTTGTCGTAGAACTTGTACACGACCGCAGTCGTTTCATTGTAGA
>CAZMYK010000241.1:5255-6468 GCA_964570435.1 uncultured Saprospiraceae bacterium
TAATTCGTTTGCGGATCACTTCTTCATTACTATCATCTGGGCGCCCTGAGGACTTGCCTCGCTCTAGCAGTCGTTTGACAATTTCGTCGTCATCAACATCAAGTGCAACAAGGGCTGTTACTCCTTGACCCTTAGTCGAGAGTAAGGCGTCAAGTGATTCAGCTTGATTAATGGTTCGTGGAAAGCCATCGAAGATATACCCTTCTACATCAGGGTTGGCTTCAACTTTGTTGTTGAGCATGCCAATGGTGATTTCATCAGGGACTAAATCTCCTTGGTCCATAAAAGCTTGGGCCTTCATTCCCAATTCTGTCTTATTCCCTATCTCATATCTAAATAAATCACCAGTTGATATATGCAGTAGATTGTACTTGTCCACCAATTTCGCGGCTTGCGTACCCTTCCCAGAGCCAGGAGGCCCGAATAGTATTAGATTAATCATGTTTTCCGAATTTGTATCTGTATTTGCGAAGTTAGGAAAAAAAATATTCCTTAGCCGCTTAAAAAAACCTCTCATACCGAATTACTAACGCATTTATGACAAAGGAGTTCCATCATCATATCACTCGCCTTCCTCCTTTGATCCGTTTTTTCCAATAGGCTGATTCATATACATCTTCCTCAATGATGCCCCGGCTACTTGAGGCATGAATCATCTTGAGCCTTCGACGACTACTTTCTGATACTATACCCACATGACTTATTCTGTCTCCTGAACCAAAAAAAATCAAGTCACCGGGAGCCAATTTCTTAAGTTTGACGGGCTCACCTTGCAAGGATTGCGTTCTGGAACTCGCCTTGAGATAGATATTACTCTGCTTCATCACATAGAAACTAAAGCCCGAGCAATCAAAACCGCTAGGACTCTTTCCACCGGCTCTATAGGGAGTGCCAATGTACTTTTTTGCTGTTTTTACAATGCGCTTCCTTTTGCGTTTTTCACTCGAATCCTTTGTATCCGCAATCGAAGCCCCAGATCCTATTACGAAGCAAAGAAGCAGCAATATTCCTCCGAAACCGTTCTTAACAACGAAAGAAATTTTGTTACTCATTTTTAGAATTTAGTTGAACTGCAATTTTTGTAAGGAGGCTAGCTCACTCGGGTTAGCCTCTTTCTTATTAGGTAACGACAAATCACCCCCAATTAGTTTAGAAATTCAAAAGCGATGGGCATAGATCAATAAAAAAAGAGGCTGCCTTAAACCAGGCCAAC
>CAZMYK010000242.1:0-6426 GCA_964570435.1 uncultured Saprospiraceae bacterium
ACTTATTTTCAAACATTAAAGTGCTTGAGGTTCTTTTCGGTCAGGTCTAGCTACCCTAGAACTACTTCTTTCTTCTTTTTCTAGCCGCTGATTGGGAATTTGCTCTACCCTTCCTTTTGGGATTACGAGACTTCGACTTGATGATCTCCTTTTTTCTTGCCCGTTTTTTGTCTTCTAGTAATTTCTCTATAAGGTCAGGCCGATCCAAGGACGTGAGCTTATCTTTTATCTCTTGGTAATTCTCACGTTTGTGCCAAAAGAAAAACATATGCTGCTTCTTCTTCTCTTTCTTGCTTCGAGCTGTGTAGACAGGCTTAAGTGTGTAGGGATGCAAACCAGTATAGTAAATGATGGTAGCTACAGTCATTGGAGTTGGTGTGAAGTCTTGCACCTGCTCCAATCGAAAACCCATTTCCTTAGTTTCAGCTGCCAAGTTGGCCATTTCTTCCTCTGTCGATCCGGGATGACTCGAGATAAAATAGGGAATTAAAGGTTGTTTAAGTCCGTATTTCTGGTTAATCTTATCATACCTCTTTTTGAATTCGTGGAAGTGCTTAAAGGACGGCTTCCGCATGATTCTCAAGGTTGCGTCGGAAGTATGTTCTGGAGCAACCTTAAGTCGTCCGCAGACATGTCGAGAAACCAATTGTTCCATGTATTCCTCTTGAGAACCATCTGCCTTCTTATTGTAGGAATCGACTAACAGGTCATACCTAATTCCGCTCCCCACATAGGCTCGCTTGACCTCGGGATGGGCATCTACCTTTCGGTATATTTCCGTCATCGGTTTGTGGCTGGTATCTAAGTTGCTACAAATTACTGGGTGGATGCATGAGGGCGCTACACATCGATCACAGATAGACTGAATCTTCCCCTTCATCTTGTACATATTTGCAGATGGTCCACCCAGATCACTTATCACTCCTTTAAAGTCAGGCATCTGCGTCACCTTGTCGACCTCCTTCATTATTGATTCTTGAGAACGACTAGCAACAAACTTTCCTTGGTGGGCTGAAATAGTACAAAAGCTGCATCCTCCAAAGCAACCTCTATGCATATTGATCGAAAACTTGATCATCTCATAAGCCGGGATGGCTCCCCTCTTCTTGTACTTAGGATGTGGCAGCCTTGTATAGGGCAGGTCAAATGAGGTATCTATCTCATCCTCTGACATTGGAGGGTAGGGAGGATTTATCACTAAGTTATGGTCCGCGACTCCCTGAATTAGCCTCCTTGCCTGTACCTTATTAGATTCCTGCTCAATGTGCTTAAAATTTGCTGCGAAGGCTCTCTTATCTCTCAAACACTTTTCATGTGAACTGAGGTGGAGGTCCTCCCATTTCTTAACCTTCGGCAGGGTATCATTTCGCGGTACCAAGACTCCCGTTTGCGGGATGGTCTTCAGGGATTCAAACGGCACACCTTTTAACAACAGCCTAATAATCTCTCTTAGAGGCATTTCGCCCATGCCATACACTAGAAGGTCTGCACCACTATAGCTAAGTATATTCGGAAACAAGGTATCCTTCCAGTAATCATAATGGGTTACTCTTCTTAGGGAAGCTTCAATACCACCAATGAGCACAGGCACATCAGGATATAAACTTTTTAGGATCTTAGTATACTCTGTCAGAGCATAGTCCGGGCGAAAACCTGCACTACCACCTGGAGTGTAAGCATCTGTTGACCTCCTTCTTTTGGACGCTGTATAATGGTTGACCATAGTGTCCATGCAGCCAGAAGTCACCCCAAAAAACAATCTAGGACGACCGAACTTCTTAAAATCACGCAGGTCATCTTGCCAATTCGGCTGAGGTACCACCGCTACTCTTAGTCCCTCACTTTCCATTATTCTTCCTATAACCGCAGTGCCAAAAGCAGGGTGATCTACATATGCATCGCCTGATATCAGAACAACGTCTACATCACTCCATCCTCTAGACTCAACTTCGGCCTTGGTTATGGGTAACCAATCCTCTAACCTATTTTCTACTACTGGTAACTCGATCATTGTCTTCTAGCAAAGTTACAAATTATAAGGTAGGAATGTTTACTACTTCCATTGCTAGTACTATAAATTCAGATTAATTTGAAGGGCAGCCTTTACTTCTTCCAGACACATTAACATATATATTACAAGAACTTATGAATCCAAATACAATAAGCCCTAACCTCGTCAACGTTCCAAGAAAAAAATATTATGAGATTCCACTATATATTCATCCTGATAGCCACAATGATCTTTAGTTCTGCATGTAAGAGAAAGTCAAGAGGCGAATTAGAAAAAGAATTAGCCGTGAAGACGGAACAAGCTGAGCAATACAAGAGCCAGCTGGATGATCTACAAGGTACCAATGCGAGTTTGCTAGATCGTATGTCTGAGTTAAGCATTGTATCACAGGCTGGAGCAGAAAACATCTCTAAATCTTTGGAAAACATTTCTAAACAATACAGTTTCATCGAAGATCTCTCTACGAAAATTCAAACCAAGGACTCTATCAATCTAGCCCTTGTAATGAATCTTAAGCGCTCTCTTAATGATATTAATGATGAAGATGTCCAAGTGGAAGTCAGAGGAGGGATAGTACATATATCGATTGCAGACAAGTTATTGTTTACTACTGCATCTGCAAATATTAGTGGGAAGGCTCAAGGAGTTTTAGAAAAGATTGCAACCGTTATCAATGACCACTATGAGCTAGATGTAATGGTAGAAGGCCATACAGACAATATTCCTATTTCTAACAGCGCCTTCAAGGACAACTGGGATTTGTCAGTAAAAAGAGCGACCGCTGTAGTACGAGCACTTGAATCAAAGTACGGAGTGAATCCAGAAAGACTAATAGCAGCTGGTCGTGCTGATAATATGCCGAAAGAGGATAACACAAGCCTTGCGGGGAGGAGTGCAAACCGACGAACGGAAATCATCATCTCACCACGTCTGGACCAATTTTTCCAATTATTAGAAACACCAGAATTCAAGGGTTGAGAAACTAATTGACGGCGATGAATCATAAGACTTGTGTTAGATGGTCTAGAGGAGGACCTCAATAACTGCAAGGGTGACAACACTAAAGGTTGTTAGCCCAATAAGAGCAAGTTTGCAATAACTACAGATCGAACTTTTCATTTTCTAAAGATTTCTATTGATGAATTACGTGGGTTTTAAAAAAAGCTATCCTATTAAATACTATAAGACAACATCCATAACAGCTAGCGTAATAACACTTAATGTGGTTAAACTTATCAAAGCAAGTTTGCAATAACTACAGACCGAATTTTTCATTTTCTAAAGATTTCTATTGATTAATTACTTGGGTTTAAAAAAAGCTATCCTATTATATACTATAAGACAACATCAATAACAGCTAATGTGATAACACTTAATGTGGTTAAACTTATCAAAGCAAGTTTGCAATAACTACAGATCGAATTTTTCATTTTCTAAAGATTTTGTTTTATTGATTAATGGATATAGGCTCTTCAGCCGTTCGATATTATCAACAAATCCTTTTTAGAAATAATTTATCTACCACGCCAAATGACGACGAATACTCCGCAATTCTCGATTTGTGTAGTAGATTCTCGATCAAAAATTTGGTGTTTCAAGCTAATCACACATGATTTTATGTTAAAATTGTCAGTTATTAGGCATTTTAACATATCTACCGTTGATATTTCGGCACCAATTAATGTATCTTGCCGACATATTCGTAAAAGAATATAAAAAACCTAAACAATTTTTATTAAACCTTAACCACTAACACTTAGACCTAGACGTACCCTTTTACCTTAAAGTCAGATATTGCACCCTACCTATCAGTATTTGCACTTTCATATTTAGAATCTTTTAAGTAGACTTCCTTACCGGGTTGACTTTGCTTATTTGAACAAAATAGATCTTCTCGTGTGCCGCGTGAAGGTAAAATCGCTATGTGTAGCGTCTTGTCAAAATCTTAGATGATGACAATGAACGAGCTAAACACCCTTTGCATTAGAAAGACCTTTCTGTCTGCAATTCTTTTTCTGACTCTTATTTCTTCTCTTTCAGCATTCCAAATTAGCGGATACGACCAAGCTAATATATGCAACTATGATGACGCTGTGCAACTTACGGGTTCGCCGTCAGGAGGCTCATGGTCTGGCCCAGGAGTAAGTGGCTCTGGAACATTTGATCCTGGAAATGCTAATATAGGAAACAACACAATCTATTATAATCCACCTGGGCAAGGAAACAATAACATTGTATCCATCGATATCATAGTGGGTGATTGTGCTGAATACTTTGAAGAAACCGTTGATAATAATTGTGGGAGTGATCGATCTATGGCTGCTACAGTACAAGGCTTCGTTGGCGTACCAATAGGGCAAGCCATATGCAGTGACGTGGATCCTGACAATCTAGGTAATGTAACGCAGGTTATAGCTGAAGTATGGATGGAGGAAGGAGAATGCAATCAAGGATTCCCTGAATTTATCACCTTTGAATTTGATGGAGTTGCTTATGATGCAAAAGGGGTGCAAGTAGCCCAGAGTAATGGACAAGATCAGTTTCCAGAAAGGATATATAGGATCAAAGTAGAAGGTGCTATAAGTGAGGTTTGTGTAACAAATAAATATGGTTGTGAGCCTACTTCGCTTTCACTTTATGTAGAGAGAGGAGTTGAGGATGCTACCTCATCCTTTACGGCCTACGACTTTGAACTACATCATACTAAAACACCACAAGGGCAAGATGATTGCTTCACTGAGACATTGGTCTTGGGAGAAAATGATGTAGCAAGAGACATTGAAATTGGAATTCCCATTCATGAAAAAAGTGATGATGGAAGGACAGTTTCAGTAATGGTGGAAATCCTGGTAGAGGGTTCAGAGGAAGTCTTGGCCTCTGATATGATTGTATATACAGAGCAAAATGCAGGAGATGAGGCAGCTTTATACAACTTCGTCTTTGAAAATGTTCCTGGAGGAGGTAACATCGCAATGATCACAATTTGCTCCCCTTCACCTAATGGCGATTCCTTCGGTGTTGGTGGTATCTCAGTTTCTACTTTTCAAGTTTGTATCACCTGCGTCGTTGAAGGAGAGATCCAAGATGAAGAAATATGTAATGGTGACCAAGTCACTTTACAAGCAGACTATACAAGCACAAGTTTCGAAGCAAATGAAAATAATGGAACGCTTAACGACTTGACATATCTATGGAGCACAGGTGAAGAGACGCCAAATATTGAAGTGGCTCCTACTTCAACGACTAAATACTACTGTACAATTACCGATGCATTAGGCTGTATTGTAGTGGATTCAGCAGAGGTCATAGTTAACGATCTCGTGATCGAATACAGTGGTGACTTAACTTACTGCATCAATTCAGGTCTTCAAGAAGGTCTCGGTGGTGCAACGCCTGAAGGGGGTGAATATGCCGGAAATGGTGTAAGCGATGACGGCAATGGAGTTAATTACTCATTTGATCCGCTTATTGCCGGTATTGGACTGCATGAAATAACTTACAGTTACACTGATGTGAATGATTGCTATGACGAAAACACTATATTTATTGAAGTACTACCAGCATTTGGACTTTCGACAAGTGCCACGTGCAATGAGAATTCGTTGACTGATATCGTTTTAACAATCAATGGTGGAAGTGCTGATTATATTATCACTTGGGAAGGGCCAAATAGCTTTACCTCGTCAGATCAAAACCTAAGTAATTTAGAGCCGGGCACATACAATGTTACTGTGGTCGATGCCATCGGTTGCATGCAGACAGCCAGTGAAACCCTCGCTGCTTGTTGTCTACCTCCTACAATTGAGTGTCCTTCTGACCAAACTATCCAATGTGACGACTCAAATGAACCTTCATTTACTGGTGAGCCTATCACAGGTGAAGGTTGTGGAAGCATAACCGTGCGCTATGAAGACTCCGAAGAACCTGGAGATTGCTTAAATGAGTCTGTAATTACTAGGACTTGGTTTGCAACAGATGAGGATGAAAATGAAACAACATGTGTTCAAACGATCACGGTGATGGACACAGAAAATCCAGAATTCGAAATCCCTCCTGCTGATATTTCTATTGAGTGTCTATCAGACCTTCCAGAAAACGTAGAGTTAACTTGGAGTGACAATTGCGATGGAGGAGGAAATGTCTTTGGAGAAGACGCAAGTAATGGACTGAGTTGTCCTGAAATCATCACAAGAACCTGGTCTTACACTGACGCTTGTGGAAATATTGGAAGTGTATCCCAAACCATAACTATTGAGGACGAAACTGCTCCTGAAATTAGTACCACCTTTTTTGATGTGAACCTTGGCTGCAATCCAGAAATTGAAGTTCCGACTTTTACAGTTTCCGATAATTGTTTGCAGGAGGATTTGGACCTAAGTCCAGAGACAGAAGGCGCAGAAACCATCGACAATTGT
>CAZMYK010000243.1:0-6355 GCA_964570435.1 uncultured Saprospiraceae bacterium
AGACCCTACTAGTTGCGATTCCTCGATAATATCTAACCCCTTTCTGCCAAGCCTTCATAGCCATATCAGGATCAGAATACATACCAGGTGAAAATTCTTCACTAAAACCACCAATTTCATCCCATAATTTTTCTGGCAACCATAATGGTGGCCATGTGCTTCCCGACCAGTCTTCGAAACTCACTTCATTATACTTGCTTAGCAATTCGGTCTCTTGAAAGGAAGCAAGGTCGCTGCCAAAGTCCTTTTTTATTGAACAAGGATTACCTGACGTGGGGGGCTCGATCATAGTAGATGAGATAAAGTAGGGAGTCTTTACGGAAGAGGCAACCTTCAGCACTTCTTCGTCCCATCCCGGAAGGACATACATGTCATCATTAAGGTAGCAAATCACTTCAGACTGCACGAGTTTGCGCAGTTCATTCATGGCCACGCAGATGCCCACATTTTTACTGTTTTTGAGGTGGCTGATTTGTTCGGATATCAACCAATCTTCGGTACCGTCCTTTCCCTCATTCACATAGACCAATATCTGATAGGAGGCCTTACTGTGTTTACGTATGCTTGCAATGCATGTCTGTAGGATCGCTAGATTATTCCAGCTGGGAATTAGTATGCTGTAGTCATATTTCACCCTTGATCTTGAATCTGATAAACTTAATAATACGTCCCTTCTCTAAGTGAGATCTTTCATAGTAGGTCTTAAGGTCAAGTTCAGGAAAGTCTAACTCTGAACTGTATATGTCATCCTTATCATAGAGCGTTTCTAGTTGTTCATGTTCGGCAAGCACTTCCTTCGTATACTGATATAACTCCGGAGAATCAGTCTTTAGATTAATAATTCCATCTGGGTTCAGAATTTCACGGTATTTTCGGAGAAAATTAGGAGATGTCAGACGCCTATTCTCCTTTCCGTCTTTCAAAAATGGGTCTGGGAAGGTGATCCATATTTCATCGACCTCACCTGTTGCGAAGAAAAGTTCTATTTGTTCTATTCGCGTTCTAAGGAAGGCTACATTCTGCATTTGATCTTCGAGTGCTTGTTTGGCACCCTTCCAGATTCTGGCACCTTTCACATCCACGCCGATGAAGTTCCGATCCGGATACATCCTGCCAAGTCCAAGGGAATATTCACCTCTACCACAGGCAAGTTCTAAGGTGATCGGATGATTATTCTTAAAGTGATTTTCTTTCCACCTTCCTTTAAGGTCTACGGATTCATGGTCCACGCCGACTAGGCCTGGTTCCTTTGGGTTGTAGTTCTCATAGACGTTGGGGAAGGTCACTATTTCTGCAAACTTCTGGAGCTTGTTCCTTGAAGCCATAGATTAATCTTTCGTGCAAATGTAAGTTATCCTAAAGAATTTCATCAAGCACCGCCTGATAATCAGAAAATTCATGCAAATTTTTGTGTCCAGCCCCTTTGATGGTGTAGAAGTGGTCATCCGTTTCTAAGATTGGTTTTAATTTCTTGGCAGACCTCATAGGTACAATCAAGTCTTTGGTCCCTTGGATGATCAGTGTTTTTGTGCTGTTGTCCTTGATGTTCTGGTCATTAGGAAACTTGTATTTTAACTCAACAGGCACTATAAGTAGAGGGAACCTGGTTTTCACCAGTTCAGGCATATTATAGAAGGGCGTCTCAAGGATCAATTTCTCAGCCTTATACTCTAGAGATAAGTGGGAAGCAACGGCGCTTCCTAGTGACCTGCCCCAGATGATCAACTTCTTATCTGGGTGGTTTTCTTGGACCCAGTCATAGACTAAGTTGGCATCCTCATACATTCCTTCTTCGCTAACATCTCCATCGGACTTTCCATAACCTCTGTAGTCTATTGCTACTACGTCATAACCTCTTCTTACAACGTCGTGTAAGTACTTACCCCAATGTTGAAGATTTTTAGAATTACCATGGAAGTATATTACTAGCGCATCAGAATCCTTTGCTGGAAAGTAGAGAGAATTTACTTGCTCTCCATTTGGATGTTCCAAGTTAAATTCATGGTAGGGAATATCGAATTGATAGGTATGGTCCTTGTCCAGTGGATCTGGGCGGAAGATTAGTTTTTTCTGAACTGTATATAAAAAACTCACAATAATTGAATAGAATCCGATTGTTGAGAATAAATATAATGTAGATTTTCTTGCGATGGAGGACATTTCATGTTATTCTCTATAATAGACGTAGTAGTGAGGTGATTTGTTCCCTTGGCCGAAGATTATTTCACAAGATGTCTGGGTTTTTGACCTGTGTCAATCTTTTTTGATGGAATGATTGTCACAAAATTAGACCTCTGAGCGTTCTATCCACACTCCAGATCACTTATAATACACAAAAAACAATATCTTTGCGTCCTCAAATCATAATTATGATGAATTACCGAGCAGTCTTGCTTATCTTTCTTTGTGCGATTTCATTTTCTAGTATTGACGCTCAGAGATATAATATAGGAATTAGAGCGGGGCTTAATTATTCAAAGATCCTAGGTCCGAAGGAAGAAGGTCTTTCTGTAGATCGAGGTTTTAACAATGGGATCCACTTTGGTTTGACTTATGCCTACAAGTTTACTGACATTTTCGGCATAAAGACTGAGTTGGGCTATTCTTCCGTAGGTTCAAGAGAAACAATCGAGGGTGACGGCTACTATGTCTTTGGACTAGGGCAAACAGGTGTACCTTTTTCAAAGGAAGGTGCTGTCAAGAGATTTATTGAAACCACGAATGCCTATATCAATTTACCTATCCATGCATACATTAAGCCATTCGAAAAATTGGAGATTTTCGGGGGGCCATATGTTGGCTTCTTAATTAATCCTTCTGCTGGAGGTACCTTAAACTTCGATGACTTAAGTGAGGAAACTAAGTTTGGCTTTATTCAGTCATTGGACTACAACTACTACTCGGATAATGCGCTTCAAGGTAAGAATCGACAAGCCATTCAAGTTATTATCGATGAAGTAACTTACCAAATGCCCCAGGCCGCAGGTGCCTACTATCAGTTTCAAGAAAAAGATGGGAGCCTTTACAGGTGGTTGGATGTCGGACTTTCCTTAGGAGCACAATACTATATTAATCGGAGTTTCTTTGCTAGTGTTAGGGCAGACTATGGGCTCGTGGATATTACACGAAGAGCGATGGATGTTAGCTATAGAGAATTAAATGAAAACTCATTTATCCTTAGAGATGACTTCGATCAGAATTTTTCTCTTCAGTTTTCACTTGGGTTCAAGTTCTAGAATTTGAGCACATTTTCCTACCTAAAATAAAAGAGATGATCAATGATCATCTCTCGAAGCTTATAAACTAGATAAACTTTTATAGGATGTTTCTCTTTCGTGAATGACATCCTAAAGAACTTTGAGTAAAAGTACGCAATTATATTTGTAGATGTTTCAAAATTGAAGTACTTTTTTCTTCCCATTTGCTCTAAATTAGAACAAAATTGAGGTTTTTCCTATGCTTTGGAAACATTACTTTTGATAGGCTTTGCTGACTTCATTGCATACATAGCATCAACTATAAATACTTCTCTTATAGTAGTTAGGTAAGACATTATTCTTAATTTTACGGCAGTAAATTGTGGGTGTGATAGACACTTCTTAAATTTGCACCAATTAATTCGAACGAGTGGTTTTTCCAAGGTGGATGATTTTCATCCTAGTTGTATTTTATTCTTGTCGGTCTGAGGTCAATGAAACACTTAAGGGTGAGGTAGCCACGGAGGGCTATGAAGTCTGGCCTAAGGACCAAGATCAAGAAGGTAGTATAGAGTCCTTGTATGAGGCAGTTTCACCTGAACTTTTTGCCTATTCTAATCAACAGTTTGCCGCTAAGAGGGCTGGAAAGTGGGGTGTGATTAACGAAGAGAATCAGCTCTACTTCCCTTTCGAATACGATACCATCGTTGCTAATGAAAAAAGTATTGCACTTCGCAAGGGAGTAAAATACGAGATCTTCGACGCCTCTAGGACCCTAATAGCGGAACTAGGATCAGATGAATTAGTAGGCGTGATGCAAGGTTTTTATGCCTCGTCGAAGAACGGTAAAAAGGCCCTCATAAATCCCAATGGTATGATGGTTCTTGATCACCGATTTGACGACCTAAGTGGACCCAAAGATGAATCTTACTTTCTTGCTAAGATAGCTGAAGAATGGGAAGCCTACGACATGGTTGGAATAGCCTTGGGTGATTCTACTAAGGGCTATCTTGCAGCAAAATGGCTTAATGAATATAGGGTGTCTCTCAAGGACTACGGTCCTCTTAAACTAGGAATGGGCCAGGAAGATGTTGAAGCCAAAATTGGTTGGGAACTGAAGAAAATACATGTCGGAGAATCATGCTCAGTGTATTCCTTGGGTGATGACTTTCTGGATATTGAATTGATGTTTAACGAGGAAGTGGGAGGGAGTCTTACCCTTGAACGAATGTACTTCCGCGAAGATGCCATTAGGACGAAGTCTGGAATCGGCATAGGTTCTGAAAGGAGCGCCGTGATGAAGGCGTACACATCTAAAATCCAGCCTGAAAAGAATGAATTCTTTGACGATGCAGAGAATTTATACTATGTACCGACTGACCGACGAGATCGACTTTATAGGCTCAACTTCTTGTCCAGGAAGGGTAGGGTTGTAGAAGCTAGTGTGGGAAGACTTCCTAGTATCAAGTTTTCAGAGGCTTGTTTATAAATAAGTGAGGGCTATCTGCTGCATACACAATCCAAGCTAGCTGAAAATCGCTGCGCATCTTGTACTAATATTAGCGAGGCAAATTCAGAAGTAGAGCTAAGTGCCTTAGGTTTCTCATCTCCTCCAGTTGCGCCCTAAAAGTGCCTTAAGCCCATGGAGCGAAAATTTCACCAGATCTGTTTCATTGAAAGTCATCTTTTGACATTTGTCTCATCTTTTGCTAGAAGGAATTTGGGTCATTTGAAACTCGCAAGTTTTCTAACTCGGCTTTTAATTACTTTGTATTCCGAAACCTGTGTAAAAAGGGGTACTACCTTCCAGTCAAATAGTCCTTAATTAATTGATAATAAGGTACTTGTGCCTCTCTGTGCTTGGGCAGGATATACATAGAGAGAAGTGGTCGGGGCTAGAATAGCTTATTCTTCCTCTTCCTTGCTAGCAATGACTGCTGCGACAGCTTCTTCTTTTTTAGAGGGTTTTGTAAAGTACTTTCGATAGAATAACAAAATTCCGATTACTCCAACGGAAATGGCAGCGTCAGCAATATTGAAAACAAATCTGAAGAACTTGATCATTTCACCTCCCCATAGTGGTGAACCAGCAGGCATCCTAAACTCAAATAAAGGGAAGTACAACATGTCGACCACCCTGCCATAAAAGACCTTTGCATAGCCGCCTGCCTCAGGAAATAGTTCAGCTACATTCTGCGTATGAGGAGACGATTCCGAAAATATAACACCATAGAATATACTATCGAGAATGTTTCCGATGGCCCCTGCAATAATCAATGCGAAGAATATTAAAAAACCAAGGGGCTCCTTGGATTGGATCATTTTCCGAATCATATAAATCAGGAAAGTGACCATGAATATTCTGAAAATGCTTAGAATAAGCTTCCCAGTGGCCCCTCCATACTTTAGGCCAAAGGCTGCACCCTCATTCTCAACGAAGTGTATCTGTGCCCAATTTAGACCCATTATTCCAAAGGTCTCTCCGTAATACATGTTGGTCTTCACCCAAACCTTAAGTATCTGGTCTAGAATCAACACACCTATAATTACTAGAGCTACAATGATTGTTTTTTTCGACACGTCTCCAAATTTACGATCGCAAAAATATAAGTTAAAACGTAATTCTACATTTTTTAGTGGAAACTTATTAAAAACCATACCTTTGTGCACGATTTGAGGCAGCGAATTTCCTGCAAAAGTTTAAACCTAAAATCAAAAAAATGAAGAATCTTCACAATAAAGTGAACCGCGAGGTGCTCAAGAAGCAGCTTGTCGAAAGTACTGAGTCGAGGTTGACGATCTCCTTTTATAAGTACCATCAGTTAGCCAATCCTAGCTTTTTCAGAAACCATCTTTTTGTCGGCTTCCAAGAAGTAGGCGTCCTCGGTCGAATATATGTTGCTAGCGAGGGAATTAATGCCCAGATTTCTATTCCAGAGGCTAGAAAGGAAGACTTTAAAGCACGCTTGAACGATATCCTCTTTCTCAGGAATCTAAGACTTAATTATGCGATCGAAGATGATGGGAAGTCGTTCTTTAAACTGACCATTAAAGTGAAGAGCAAGATTGTTGCTGATGGACTAGAGGACAATGCCTTCGATGTAACGAATAAGGGTGTCCATGTAGATGCAGCGAAATTCAATGAACTAGCATCAGAT
>CAZMYK010000244.1:0-6276 GCA_964570435.1 uncultured Saprospiraceae bacterium
CACACAGAAGCTCTTAATCGGATTAGAGAGGAACCTGAAATTAGGTCTCGAGCGGTTGAAGAGTTGGTTCGCTACTTTGCACCCTTAACTCAGATGGGTAGGGTTGTAACAAAAGATGAGTACATCTGTGAACATGCGATGAAAGCAGACACCCGAATTTCTCTTTGCTGGGCATCAGCTAATCGGGACGAAAGTGTCTTCGAATCGCCAAATGAAATAATCTTAGATCGAAAAATGAACCCGCACGTGAGTTTTGGGTTTGGTAGGCATAAGTGTTTAGGCGCCCACCACGCTAGGCAACTGCTCGACACATTTATCAAGGTTTTGGCAGATACAGTTTCAGAGATCAGGGTCAATGGGTCAACTGAAAACATAGAACATCTAGGAGACTTTGACCGAAAAGTGGGTTACCATAAACTTCAAGTAAGCCTAAAAGGAAATCAAAAATAAAAATTAACAGTATGGCAAAGATTACATTTATCACTCAAGGAGGAGAGGAAATTACAGGAGAAGCAAATTCGGGATCTGTCATGGAACTTGCAGTGAAACATAATGTTTCTGGTATAGATGGTGATTGTGGCGGTGTCTGTTCATGTGCAACATGCCATGTGCACCTGTCAGCGGAAGATTTTGAAAAGATTGGTGGGCCTGGTGAAATGGAAAAGGATATGCTAGAGTTCGACGATAATGTGAGCGATTATAGCCGACTTTCATGCCAGATGGCGGTTTCTGAGAAATTAGACGGTTTGAGGATTAAGGTAGCCACCGACTAGGATGCTTAACTGTATTATTATCGGTGCAAGCCATGCTGGAGTGAGCGCTGCTTTTTCATTAAGAAAGGCGGGCTTCCAAGGCAAGATTATAATCATAGAAAGAGGTCGATATCTACCCTATCACAGGCCTCCACTTTCTAAGGCTTTTCTACTCGCAAACGATACCATCAGTGACTACTTAATCAAGTCAGAATTGGCCTATGAGGAAGAGGAGATCGAGCTCCGTCTCGGACTTGAGGTTACAAATATCGATCGGCAAAAGAAGCAGGTTCTCATAAGTGACGGGAATACTGAGTCTTATCACTACCTGATCTTAGCGACAGGAGGGAGCCCGATGGTGCCTCCGATTTCTGGGCTCGGAAATAATCCTAGTGTGTTCTACCTACGTGACGCAAAAGACGCTTTAGCTTTAAGAAGTGCTGCAAAGAAGGCTGAGTACCAAAAAGTTGTTATAATTGGTGGTGGATACATTGGACTAGAAATTGCCTCCTCCTTAAAAAAATCTGGACTTGAAGTCACCCTATTAGAGCGTGAAGAGCGGCTGCTAGCTAGAGTTGCTTCTCCAGAAACCAGTGATTACTTTCTAAGCCTCCATCAAGAGCATGGTGTTACGGTCGAATTGGGAAAGACAGTCACATCCATCTCTCCTACAGGTGATCAATTTGTGGTCGAATGTAGTGATGGCTCCAATTATGAAACTGAGATTATCGTTGTGGGTGTAGGGATTAAGGTCAATGATACGTTGGCAAGGAAAGCTGGTCTCAAAGTTGCAAATGGAATAATCGTAAATTCTAAACTTCAAACAAGTGATCCAAGTATCTACTCCATTGGCGACGCGGCTTGCTTTCCAAGTGAAAGGTATGGTCGTTGGCTAAGACTTGAGTCAGTGCAAAATGCTGTGGATCAAGCTAAAATCCTTGCAAGCAATATTTGTGGTGGTGATAGCAACTATGATAGCCTTCCATGGTTCTGGTCTGATCAATTCGATATCAAACTCCAAATAGTAGGTTTGTCACAAGTCTATGATGAGATTGTGGAAAGGAAGGAAGTGGAGGAAGGTAGAAATTCTATTTGGTACTTTAAAGATGGGGAGCTGATCGCTGTAGATGCGATGAACAATGCCAAAGCCTACATGTTGGGCATGAAGGCTATTAAGACTGGGAGGAAGATCATCCGAAAAGTACTTCTTAATAACGCTATCCCTCTACATCCGAAGTCCTTGTTTCAGCTAGAAAGCTAGTAGGCTGAGTCGAAAAATAGAAGACTTTTCTTTACTTGCTCGGTCCAGTATTCCCATTCATGACCGCCACCAAATTCTTCATAAACATGACTAATTTTCAAGTCTTGAAGCTCTTGATGCAGAGCTCGATTTCCAGATATCAAAGGGTCATCTGTACCGCAGTCGAAGCGAAATGGTCTCAGACTATCTCTATTTTCTAGGATGACTTGGAGGACATCTTCCTTGAATCTCACTTGCTCATTTAGCTTTCCCATGTCTTGGATAAAGTGGCCCATTTCATCATATTTGGTGATTGAAGAATGTCCGGAGAAAGCGTTGAATATCTTAGGATATTTTGCTCCCAACCTCAATGCGCCATATCCACCCATTGAAAGTCCTGCTATGAAAACCGGAGAACTTCCAAGTTCAAAAGGCTCCACTTTTTCTGCCACTAATGTAATGACATCTTCAACGATCCACTTCTCGAAGTTCCTTTTCTTGTGAGCGAGGTAGGCACTTCCATCTTCGAAAAGGCCATCAGATGGAAGGGCAAGGATCATCGGTCTAAGACTACCCTCGTCTACCATCTTTTGCAAGGTCTTATGAACTTGCGCCTTAAGTGCCCAAACCCAATGACTGCCATACACTCCATGTAGTAATATTACTAAGGGGAGACTTTCAAGATCAGCTTGCTGGCTTCTGTAAACCAGGACATCCCCCCTTCCTTGAAGATGATCACTCTTGATGGTGTAGAAATCTAAGCCATCAAGATGGCCGACCTCCGTCGTGAAAAATTTGCTGTCGCTCATACTTTCTTAATGGCTTTTAGAATACGATGACACCCTTAGCGTTGCGACCTTGGTGCATGTCTTCGAAGGCTTGACCAAGGTCTTCCAAGGCATAGGTCCTAGTAATCATCTCATCAAGTAGAAGTTTCTTTTCCGCATATAGTGCCATTAAAATTGGAAAGTCAATTTCAGGTCTGGCTCCTCCATACAGAGGATTGATGTAGACCTTGTCCCATTCAAAAAGATTCATGTCAATGGAAATGGTCTCTTCGATCCCACTCACTTGGACGGCAGTTCCTGCGTTTCTAATCATAGCTAAGGGAGCAGCACCAAGGGCAGGAATTGCGGTGCATTCAAAGGCATAATCTGCCCCTCGACCAGCGGTCATCTTATGCACCTTTTTTGCTGCCTGTGTAAGTCCGATATCTTCTTTATCGGCCAAAATGGTGTGGGTTGCTCCATATAGCTTTGACATTTCTAACCTTTCAGGATTAATGTCAATTGCAATAATCATACTTGCCCCTGAAATTCTTGCTCCTTGAATTACATTTAGCCCTACTCCTCCACAACCAAGAACTGCAGCGCTAGATCCCGACTTCAATTTTGCGCTGTTGACAACTGAACCATAGCCTGTCATAACACCGCAACTAATAATCGCGGCGGACGGAAATGGTATTTCAGTGCTGGTTTTCACAAGTGCCGCCCTCCGAACAAGGGTGAATTCAGACATCGTTCCGATGCTAAATGAACGTTCTATGGCCTTGCCTTGGTGTCGTGTTGAATTGATGCAAGCGTGGCCACCACTTATGCCGTTACCAGCCGTCACTGCTGAATTTACTTCGCAAATGTGTTGATTCCCCTCCTGACATTGGAAGCACGAATAGCAAGGAACAGCCCAGTTTAATATCACGTGGTCTCCTACCTTGAGGTCTGAAACATCTGGCCCAATTTCTACCACAACTCCAGCGCCTTCATGGCCCATCACTATTTCCTTGCCCCAGAATTGGGAGTCCCAATCTGTATGGCAGATACCGGCAGACTTAATTTCGACAACTACTTCATCCTTTACGGGTTCATCAACTTCAATATCTGAGATGTAGAAGCCTCCTTTTCCATTCCCAATGGCAGCCTTACTTGTAATCATTCGTATTCATTTACAAGTGATAAAGTTAAGGACTAGCGCTCGCAGGTCAGTCATATATCTTGATTGATAGTAGGCATAAATTAACCACTTTATCAGGCAAAATGTCCAATAATTTGTTAATATTAGGCCATGAAGGTGCTATTGGAAAAAATTCCCTCCGAAAAACAAGACCGAAGTTTTTACTTTTTCAAAAGGAATGAACTTGCATTTAAGCCCTTTTGGCACTACCACCCAGAAATCGAGTTAACTCTGATTACCAAAGGAGAGGGTGTTAGATATGTAGGTGATAGTATTCAACCATACAAGGAAAATGATCTTGTGCTCATAGGATCCAACCTTCCGCACCAGTGGGTTAGTTCTAATAGTAGTGTTTCACCTGAACATGAGGCCTTTGTTTTTCAGTTTAAGACAGACCTATGGAGGCAGTTTCCTGAGATGAAGGGTCTGCTAAGTTTCCTAGAATCAGCCAGATATGGCTTGCATTTTAGAGAACCAAGTAAGGCCTTGCTTGAGAAAATTAGGAGCATTGATGGTCGGCCGAGCATAGAGACCTTGCTAGTTTTTTGGGACGTCCTTGTAGAACTCTACAAGTCGGAAGTAGTCACTAAGTTGTCTGATAACTTCTTGATACCGAGTAGCCAACATCGTAAGCTGGCGACCATAACGGACTACATCTTAGACCATATCACAGAAAAGATTAGTATACTCGAAATGTCAAAGTTGGCGAATTTACAACCTGAGTCATTTTGCCGATGGTTCAAGAAACATGTTGGAATGACATTCGTCACCTTTGTTAATCGAGCAAGAGTGGAGAACGCAGCCCAGCACTTGATTGCTTCGAAATTATCTATAACAGATGTTGCTTTTCAATCGGGCTTCGAAACCTTGGGACACTTCAACAGAACTTTTAAGAAATTTAAGCAGAAAACACCCTTAGAATTTAGGAACGATTTCTAGAACAGACTCCTTCCTATTCTACTAACTGCACAATATTTCACTATATTCCCACCTTATAATTCAGTATGAGAAAATCACTAATTTTTTTGCTAACAGCAAGCATTGTCCTTCTTCTTGGTTTCAGACCACTAGAACCAAGTCTGAAGTTAGCCCTGGTTAAGTATAGCGGAGGCGGTGACTGGTACGCAAATCCGACAGCTCTTACGAATTTGTCTAATTTTTGTAATCGGTCCTTGGGTACAAATTTTGATCCCAACTATGCTACCGTTGACATAGGAAGTATAGATATTTACAACTATGCTTTCCTGCATATGACTGGACATGGGAATGTCGTATTTAGTGAATCGGATGCTGAGAATCTTAGAAATTATCTTATCTCTGGAGGCTTCTTACACATTGATGACAACTTTGGAATGGACAAGTTTCTGCGACCGTCAATGAAAAAGGTTTTTCCGGAGCTGGAATTTGTCGAACTCCCATTTTCACATGAGATCTATAATCAGACTTACACCTTCAAGAATGGTCCACCGAAAATACATAAACACGAAGGAAGTGCAGCCCAAGGATTAGCCCTAATTTGGGAAGGTCGAGTTGTCTGCTTCTATACATTTGAAAGTGATATTGGCGACGGCTGGGAAGACGAAGAAGTGCACAAGGACCCCGTAGAACTCAGGCTTAAGGCCTTGCAGATGGGTGCGAATATTATCGAATATGCCTTTTCCTTCTAAACTTATTTTCTAGGTCAATTGTTTCTTTGACATGACAAAGAAAGCACTCAAGATAGATATCGTTTCTGATGTAGCTTGTCCATGGTGTTATGTGGGTAAGAAGCACTTTGAGATAGCCCTAGGGAATATGGAGGACCTTGACCTAGAGGTGAATTGGAAGCCCTATCAGTTAGATCCTACAATTCCTGAATCAGGACTTGACCGCGACACGTATATGATTCAAAAATTTGGCAGTCTAGATAAGTTCCAAAGCATCATGGATCGGTTGCGAGAATTTGGAGAACGGGTCGATATCAAATTCAAAGAAATGAGTCGGATTCCGAACACAAAAAAAATGCACAACTTACTGCATGTGGCATCTGAAAAAGGGTTTTCCAATGACCTAAAGGAGGCCTTTCTAGAAGCCTACTTCGAGAAAAGCTTGGACATGACAGACGATCGTGAGGTGATTGCGATTGCAGTGAAGTTTGGTTGGACAGAAGAAGAAGCGAAGGCCATCATGGACAATGAAGAAATTTCTTACAGGGTGAATCAAGAAATTAGAGATGTTCAGAATCGAGGGGTTAGCGGCGTGCCATTCTTTATCTTGAATGACCAGTATGGTATTAGTGGTGCACAGCCCCCAGAAGTTTTAGAAAGATGGATTCGAGAGACGGGTAAGGAAACT